>JAYTVX010000065.1:0-5390 GCA_043743775.1 Bacteroidales bacterium
CTCTTCTTACTTTTATCCCTTAATATATATTCTATGATTTTCTTTTCAGGGTCGAATGGTGCTAATTCATCTAAGCCCATTGACTTGATGGCAATCTTAATAATTTCCCTTTCTGATATACCCGTAGAACGTTGCTGTTTATTCAAGAAATATTTTCCTGCATCGAGCATTGCCTTCAAAGGAACAACACCAACTAGCTCTGAGCCTGTTACTCTTAGTCCACGTTCAACTGCTTTTTTTGATGCCTCTTCAAAAGCAACATGCAACGGGGTTATGGTAATATCAGTTAAATTTATTGATACCTGTGCAATACCATACTCTTCGATAAACCATCCAATAGCCTTGCAGGCATTCAATGAACCCGGAGTCCAAATCTCTTCTCCTTTATCATCGAGTGCAATCTTGCCCGTTACTTGATTACCAGTCCTAACAGGCCTTCCCTTTTCACGAATATCAAATGCAACAGCATTTGCTCTTCTTGTAGAGGTTGTATTAAGGTTAACGTTGTATGCAATTAAAAAATTACGAGCACCAACGGCTATAGCACCTGTGCGGGGATTAAACTTTGCTGGGCCAAAATCGGGCTTCCATTCTGGTGCTTGGAGCTTCTTGGGTAGCCCTTCATACTCGCCCGAACGGCAATTCGCCAGATTGCGGCGCTTTGGTTCTGTTGCTGCGCTTTCGTAGCAGTAAACAGGAATCTGAAGCTCATCGCCAATTCGCTTTGCCAACTTGCGTGCATACTCAACCACCTCTTCCATGGTAATATTGGAAACTGGAACTAAAGGACAAACATCGGTTGCTCCAAAGCGGGGATGCGCACCAGAATGCTTGTTCATATCAATGATCTCCGATGCCTTTTTTGCAGCACGAAATGCTGCTTCGCAAACCTCATCGGGAGTTCCTACAATAGTGACAACCGTTCTATTGGTTGCTTTACCCGGATCAACATCTATCAATCGAACCCCATCAACCGATTCAATGACATCGGTAATCTGCTTAATAATAGACATGTCGCGTCCTTCGCTGAAATTAGGTACGCATTCAATTAATTTTTTATTCTCCATACTGTTAAGAAATGTTAAACTTGCTATATATATAAGGTATCGTTTTACTTTTTAAGTTGCAGTAAAAAACAAATATCAGAATCCAAATTACAATTAACAATTACCTAATGCCTGTTGCCTAATTAACCAAACTATTTAAAAATCTTCTTTAGTAGATCAGTGGTTCTTGCAGCTGGATTATCACGAATTTGAGCCTCCTCCTTGGCAATCAGCTTAAACAGACCCTCAATTGCTTTATCGGTGATATAGGCTTCCAAATCAGGATTAACCTTTTTACCCCCCGAAAGCATATTTAACTTATTGTAAGCATTTGCAACATTCTCCCAGTACTTCGTTACCTTAACTTTTGATATTGCCTCTTTAACGATTGGCTTAAATGTTACCTGAAGTTTACTTGTCGTTTTCTCCTCAAGATAGATGGTTGCAGCATTCTTTGAACCATTAAGAATACTAATTGCATCGGAGAATGTTATCCCCTTAATGGCATCAACCATTATTGGAAGGGCTTTTTTCGCGGCCTCCTCTGCAGCACGGTTAAGTGATAGTTCAAATTCCGTAATCTGTTTTTTCATCCCTGCTTTTATGAGGGTATTCTTTACTTTTATGGCATCCTGTGGAAATGGAATAAAAATATCAGCATTCTTATAGAATCCATCGACTGCCGAAGCTTTCTCCGCAGATTTTTTTGCCCCGATTTGTAGGGTTTCAATTAACCCTTTTGCTACCTCATCGGCTTTTACCACCTGACTATATGAAGCAAATCCTGCCGAAGGTTTGCTTAAGTTGATAAAACCTGAAGAAATAACCATTATCCCTCCAAGAAAAACTAGAATTAGTTTATTCATTGTTTACTATTTTACCATTTAAGATTACTATTTCAACAACTCTTGATGTATATGAATATGGAATGTACTCGTATGTTGGAATTGGATTCGTTATAAACACATTAGCAATCTTCCCCTTGGCAATGCTACCATGGGTATCGCTAATCCCCATTGCATAAGCTCCATTAATGGTTACCGCATTGATAACCTCCTCGGGGAGCATCTTCATTTTAATACAACCCAGCGACATCACAAACCTCATATCTCCCGAAGGGGAAGAACCTGGATTATAGTCTGATGCCATTGCAACCGGTAAACCTGCATTAATCATTTTGCGCACAGGTGGATCGATCATTCCAAGGAAAAATGCAGCGCCTGGCAGTAATGTTGGCATTGTTTCTGAGTTCAGAAGACACTCAATTTCCGCGTCACCCGTATATTCAAGGTGATCAACAGAGAGAGCAGAATATTTCACACCAACTTGAATACCACCGGAATATTCGAGCTCGTTGGCATGGATCTTGGCTTTTAAGCCATATTTCATTCCCGCTAATAGCATCCTATCGGTCTCCTCAACGCTAAAGAATCCCTTATCGCAGAATACATCGATAAAATCAGCAAGATCCTCAGAAGCAACAATTGGGATCATCTCATTAATAATTAAATCGACATACTCCCCTTGCCTACCCTTATACTCAGCAGGTACTGCATGAGCACCAAGAAATGTAGCCTTAATGGTGATTGGTGTTGTATCCCTTAAACGCTTTATAACACGGAGCATCTTCAGCTCATCCTCTGTCGTAAGTCCATAACCACTTTTAATTTCTACGGCTCCAGTTCCCAAGGATATAATTTCATTGATCCTTTTAAGCGATTGATTGTATAGATCTTCCTCAGAAGTATTGTGTAGTAATTTTGCCGAGTTGAGTATACCACCACCTCTTTTAGCAATCTCCTCGTACGATAAACCTTTAATCTTATCGATATACTCGATCTCGCGGCTTCCAGCGTAAACTAAGTGGGTATGCGAATCGCAAAATGATGGAAAAACCATCTTCCCAGTAGCATCAATTAAAGTTAAGCCCTTTTCCTTAATATATTCACTGGACTCCTTCCCCATCTTCCCAAAATCGCTGATTATACCTTCTTTAATGTATAAAAAAGCGTCGTCAATTATTTCTAACCTTGACATATCTGCACCAGCAACCCACGCTCTTGGCTGATCTTCAACCTGAACGAGCTTTTTAATATTCTTAATGAGTATCGCCATGGAGTCTATTTTTTAAGTTTCGAAGTTAGCTAATTGGGATTAAACCATAAACAATGAGGTTCAAAAACATATAATATCTATAGGGTAATCGTAAATTTAATGTTTTGTAGTATATCTTCTGTTCTCAGAATTATTAGGTTACAGAGTTACAGGGTTACATTATCATTTTTTCATCATTCTTTTGTAAAGGCTAAAACATTGAAACACTAAATACTAATTCTCCATCAATCCAATTAAGGGCAAAGGGATTTTTAAGGGTAATGAAGGATAGTAAATAAAAAGTAAATTCTTAAATTGGCAAACCAAATCTCAAAAAAGAATATCCATGGAACAAGAGAAAAAGAAAAGAGAATTTCCGCACACATATGTTATCATCTTCTCCCTAATTATAATTGCTGCTATCTTAACCTGGATCGTTCCGGGTGGTGAATTCGCCAGAGTTGCCAAAGATGTAAATGGGATTAGTCGAGATGTTATTGTTCCGGGATCATTCACAAAAGTCGAAAGCCAGCACCAATCGTGGCAGGTTTTTACATCAATTTTTCAGGGGATGAAAAGAACCTACGATATCATCTTTTACATACTGATGATTGGAGGTTCATTCTGGCTAATGAACGAGAGCAAGGCTTTGGATGTTGCCATTTACTCATTTCTGAACTTTACAAAAAGAATTGAACGATTCAAGTTTCTAAAGATAATCGGGGTGAACAACCTAGTCATTGCGCTAATTATGATATGCTTCAGCTTCTTCGGGGCAGTCATTGGGATGAGCGAGGAGACCATAGCCTTTGTCATCATCTTCGTGCCACTTGCCATTAGCATGGGCTACGATTCCATTGTTGGTATCTGCATGTGTTTTCTGGGAGCCGGGCTTGGATTTGCAAGTGCCTTGCTAAACCCATTTACCATCGGTATCGCTCAGGGCTTATCGGGCATTCAACTATTTACAGGTATTGAATATCGATTTGTCATCTGGATTGTAATTAATGCTATTGGGATTTCATACGTGCTTTGGTATGCTAATAAGATAAAAAAGAATCCTAAGCTATCACCCGTTTACGAAAACGATGAGTACTGGAGACACAAAGGGGCAACTGAGGGTAATCAAACAAAAACAAAACCTGCTAGAGTGGCCTGGGTAATTTTTTCGGTTATCTCAATCGCCTTTACTATTTTTTCTTTCTATTACCCCATCACTCATCTTGCTATTGGAAGCAGTACAATTTCAGCACCAATAATACCCATAGCAACGGCTGTGTGGATAATAGCAGGAATTCTTGCCTTACGTCACTCGGTTCAGCTGTTCATTGTTAATATTCTACTCTTTACAATTCTATTCCTTATAGTCGGGGTAATGGGTTACGGGTGGTATATTAAAGAAATTGCGTCTCTATTCCTTGTGATGGGTCTTTGCTCTGGTGCAGCATTCGGGAAAAATGCGAATCAAATTGCTAGGCTATTCATCGAAGGGGCGAAGGACATCATGTCAGCAGCGTTGGTTGTTGGTTTGGCTAGTGGCATTGTAGTGATCCTTGAGCAGGGAAAAATAATCGATTCTCTACTTTTCTTCTCTGCTAACGCGATGGAAGGCTACGGGAAACTGGCATCCGTTGCCATTATGTTTATCTTCTACAACCTATTAAACCTTATTATCGCCTCCGGTTCAGCAAAAGCTGCGCTAACAATTCCCTTGATGTCTCAATTTTCTGATCTAATTGGAATCAGCCGACAAGCAACGGTGACTGTATATCAGCTTGGAGGTGGATTTACCAATCTAATTACCCCAACATCGGGAGTTATGGTTGGAGTGCTCAGTATAGCAAAAATACCCTACAATAAGTGGTTTAGATGGTTCCTACCATTAATGCTGATACTTATCCTTGCAGGATTCTTACTACTAATTCCAACAATTTACATGAAACTAAATGGATTCTAGAATTCTATAAATTACTGATATGTAAACTAAAGGAGGTTGATTTTTCAATCTCCTTTTTTGTTCTCTAAATAAAAATTCTACATTTGCTATACTAACCTACCTAAGGACTATGAAAAAGAATCTTTGCCTCACTTTTGCCTTTTTTATGGCTATTGCAGTTTGTTCTGCACAAAACGACTCATTAAAACAGATTCCTAAAAAAGAAAAAATCAAAACAGGATGGAACTTGGGAGGTCTCCCAGTTGTTGCATTCGATACCGATCTGGGTCTTGAGTATGGTGCACTGGTAAACC
>JAYTVX010000066.1:0-3884 GCA_043743775.1 Bacteroidales bacterium
ATTTTCTGATTCATCTTCTCCCAAGTCCAATGGCGAGCTCCCGTGGGGGTAAACTCTTCATCTTGGGTTAAAGAATCGTCGAACGAATCGAATAGGTTCTCTGTATTATAGAACATTGCACGATACCTCTTCGAATCATCAATTGCCTGTGCACAAATAGCGCTATGGAATACAAAGAGTTGAACCGCAATGATGAATAGTATTCTATACATAGCTATGCTTAACCTAAGATTTGATAAAATCGACTATTAAATTGTTATCTAATCATGTTTATGTATTGCTGTGTTGCCGTAAGGCTGTTCTTGCTCCGTTAAACAAAGGCGAGTAAGCCTGTTGTGCCTACAGAGAATTAGATTTCTATTATTCCAGCCTTCCGCTATTCCTTTCGCTCGTAAGCACCTAGGTCAGGACCATCATCAGCTAAATGGCTTAAATTTTTTAAATCAATTGGATATATTTCTGCATAAATCCTAAATCCATTATCCTTTGCTGGACTTAAGGTGTCGAGCTGAAAATTCAACTTCCAAGGATCCTTAAACTTAGGATTATCCTTTATTACATTAATGTATTTAATTGGATCGGAGATATTAAAGTTAGTAATTACCTTTAGAATGCAATGATCAAAATTATAGTTCATTAATGCGCTAACCGGCTGACCTTTATAGCTATTATCAACCTCAAATTCCTGATCCCTGCTGCCGTAAATAATACAGTTATTGAACGAAGCCTGCTCTAAATCGCGAGATTCAATCAATACTGGACCATCTTTCACAAGCTGATAGGGATAGTAATTATTAAGTAGAAGCGCCGGACCTTTACGGTAGATGTATTGTCCCCAATAATTTGCAATGGTACAATGGTAAAACTGGTAAGTTCCACCCAAAGTTAATGCAACGCTTACTTGCCCTGCATTTGAAAACAAACAATTATCGGCTTCAATCTTTGATCCTCTGGCATACAGTCCAATAGAGCTTACATTCTCTACTTTAGAATTACTAATCTTTAATGTTGGAGCATCAAGGGTAATACAAGTATCAACAATAATCCCATTGATTGCATTCCTTATCTCTGCCCACTTGATCTCATTGTTTTTACTACCTGCATGTAACCAAATGCCACCCCACTGACCAGCCTTATCGCGGTAGAATATCTCTCTTCGATCACCCTCAAAGATCACCGGATTTTCGAATTCACCATCAACAATAAGAGATCCTGCAACTACAAGCTGTGCCTTATTATGGAAGTACAACTTTGCCCCTGCTGAGATGTGAAGTTCAACGTTTGGCTTTACCAAAAGATAATCGTTGATTAGGTAAGGCTTATCAGCAGTAAAAGTGGTATTGCTTTCAATGGTATCGGCATTAAAAAGATGAACGTCCTGCCCCCAAGCAACTAAGTTTACATCCTGAATATTTCCATTCGTAATGAATACAACAGAATCTGAGATTAGCAGGGGGAAATTTTGGTTATTGGGATCAACAGTAACCTCGACAAAAACGAATAGACTATCGTTCCTACGAATAGTTACATCCTCAACCCGATCACCAGCAACGCCATCTATATTAATCCTAAAATTGGATGAACTACCTCCGGCTAGCTGAATTGATGATATCCTAAGATCATGCTTATTCTTGTTGTATATCTTAAAATACTGAGTGGATGATCCGATTGTAGTGAAGATGGTATCGAACATTACGGTATCGGATGAAAACTTGAGTTTCAAGGATGAATTGGTGGAAATATCCTCTCTTTCACAAGATGCAAACCAAACGGATGAAACCAGAAAAAATATAAGATAGAGTCTATTCATAGCATTTCGATTCACTTCAAAAGTAGAAAATATTTTCAGCATATATTTTCAAAAGATAAAATTGATACATTTACTAACTTAAACTCTAAATCGGTAGAGATGAAAAAGGGACTAGTTTACAAACTATTTACTATTACAATAATTTCAATCTCATTGATTATGGCATGTTCTAAACGCCAAAAAGTTGATTTAATTATAGCAAATGCTACAATTTACACTGTTGACTTAACCTTTAGCAAAGCCAATTGCATGGCAATTAGTAGCGGTAAAATTGTTGCACTTGGTACCTATCAGGAGATTGAATCGAGTTTTACTTCTGAGGATAAAATCGATGCTAACGGTAAATTCATTTACCCAGGGTTTATCGATCCCCACTGCCATTTTTTAGGATATGGGCTTACCCTAAGCAATGCATCGCTTTCAGGGGCTAAAACATGGAACGAGGTGGTTGAAAGATTAGAAGAGCATCAGAAAGAATTTCCTTCGGATTGGGTTCAGGGTCGTGGATGGAATCAAAATGAGTGGGATATTAAGGAGTTCCCAACCAAGGATCTACTCGATAAGGCATTTCCCGATAAACCAGTTTTCATAATCCGAATTGACGGTCATACAGCAATTGCAAATTCTTTGGCGCTTAAAATGGCTGGAGTTGACGAAAAAACATACATAGAGGGTGGTGAACTAATCATGAAGAATGGTAAGTTAACAGGTGTTCTGGTTGACAATGCCATTGAGCTGGTTAAAGTGAAAATCCCAGAGGTCCAAAAATCAATAAAAGAAAAGGCATTGCTGAAGGCTCAGGAGAACTGCTTTGGGGTTGGGCTGACCTCTGTATCGGATGCTGGTACCGATTTACGGGATGTGCTATTGATGGATTCCCTCCAAAAATCAGGGAGCCTCAAGATGAGAATCTATGCAATGTTGAACCCAACCACCGAAAACTTGAACCATTTTCTATCAAAAGGGATCTATTCTACCGATAACATCACCGTTCGATCCATTAAACTTTTTGTTGATGGCGCACTAGGTTCAAGGGGTGCATTACTTCTTCAACCCTACTCCGATGCACCCAACACAAAAGGGTTACAGGTTGAATCAACTGAAAAATTAAGCAGTTTATGCGAAATTGCATCAAGGGCAGGGTATCAAGTAAACACCCATTGCATTGGAGATGCAGCCGTTCGATTAATGGTCGACGTTTACTCGAAATACCTTAAAACAACTAACGATTTACGCTGGAGAATTGAACATGCACAAGTTGTTGATCCGCAGGATTTACCAAAATTTGGAGCATTTAGCATAATTCCCTCCGTACAAACGACCCATGCTACCTCAGATATGAACTGGGCTGATGAGCGCTTAGGCAGCAGAATAAAATACGCCTATGCCTATCAGAATTTACTCAAGCAGAATGGATGGCTTGCCAATGGCAGCGATTTTCCGATAGAAAATATTAACCCTTTGTATGGCTTTTATGCAGGTGTTACCCGTAAAGATTTAAACGGATTACCTACAGGTGGTTTTCAAACAGAAAATGCACTAACCCGAGAGCAAGCGCTAAGGGCAATGACCATATGGGCTGCAAAAGCTAATTTTGAGGAGGACTTCAAAGGAAGCCTTGAACCTGGTAAATGGGCCGATTTTGTAATTCTCGATAGAGACTTAATCTCTGCCCCGGATTCCGATTTGCCCAATTCAAAAGTTATTAGCACTTTTGTCGCAGGGGAACCCGTTTATATGAGCAAATAGTTGGTAACAATGGAGATACGCCTTGCAGAAAAAAATAGCCTGATTGAGGTAATATACATCATTCGCGAATGTTCACGACAACTTATTGAGAAAGGGGTAAAATACTGGAATAATAGTTTAACCGACTATAATGATATCTCAGACGATATCACCAACCAATACGTTTACCTATTGGTCATCAATCGGGTAACCATTGGAACCGTAACGATAAAATCCGACAAGAAGAATTCAAAAACTACTGTTATTAGCCGTATGGCTATATTCCCACATTTCCAGAAACGAGGATTTGCACACGAGATCCTTAAATTTGCAGAGGATCTAGCAA
>JAYTVX010000067.1:0-16604 GCA_043743775.1 Bacteroidales bacterium
AAGATTTTTATTGTGCCTTTTTGTAATATGCTCACGCATATCACAAAAATACTCTTTTTACCCCGTAGCAGAGCTACGAGGAATTCTTTTGATTAAAACATCAAATACCTATACTATAAACAAAACGCCCAATAATATTGGGCGTTTGTAATATATTAATTACCGATTTTAAAATTTTTAATCAAATTCAAAATACGTGTCGATTAATTTATTTGAGCCATTATTAGTACTATTATGATGAAATTCGTTCGTATTGCAGTGATAATGATAATCCTTTGCCCACTCAGTATGATTCAGGGCAATTTGATTTATTGCAGAAGCAATAAATTCAACTTCTTTATCGGTTGTTGTTGGATGAATCGACCAACGAACCCATCCTGGTTTCTTGGAGAGATCACCAGTATTTATCATGCATGTAATCTCTTCGGATTGTTCCTTCGTTACGCTAAGAAGAAAATGCCCATAAGTTCCTGCACATACACAGCCCCCTCTAACCTGAACACCAAAACGATCACTGAGCATTTTTGTTAATAAATTGTAATGTACATTCTCTATATAGAGTGAAATTGCTCCAATACGATTCCTTTCCTTCTTTGCTAAAATATTTAGTCCGGGAATACCCTCAAGTTTATTAAAGGCAAGTTCAATCAGTTCTTTCTCTCTTTTATGAATATTATCAACACCCATCCTCTCCTTCAACTTTATTGAAAGAGCAGCACGAATAGTTTCCAGAAAACCTGGTGTTCCACCATCCTCACGCTGTTCTATATTATCAATATACTTGTATTGACCCCAAGGATTCGTCCAATCAACCGTTCCTCCACCTGGTTGATCAGGTACTAGGTTATGGTAAAGAGAAGAGTCAAAAATCATGATGCCTGATGAACCTGGGCCACCAAGAAATTTATGAGGAGAGAAGAAAATGGCGTCGATTTTTTCCATTGGATCCATTGGATGCATGTTCATTTCAACATAAGGAGCTGAAGCTGCAAAATCTATAAAACACAAACCCTGCTCCTCGTGCATAACTTTTGCTAGCTTGTGGTAGGGTGTAAAAATCCCGGTTACATTACTACACGCGCTAAAAGAACCTATTTTTAAAGGTCTGTTCCTATATGGTTTAATTGCTTCCCTAAGCTTTTCGGGTGAAACAAGTAGATTTTCATCTGGTTCAACAACAATAACCTCAGCATTGGTCTCGTACCAAGAAGTTTGGTTCGAATGATGCTCCATATGAGTTACAAAAACGATAGGTCTTTCCTCGGGATTATTGAATATAATCCCTTTATTCTTCAATCCTAGTAAACGCTGAAACTTATTAATAACAGCCGTCATGCCAAAACCACAAGCAATAATCACATCATTAGGCCCGGCATTGACATGCTTTTTAATTAATTTTTGTGCATGATGATAAGAATCGGTCATGAATTTGCCAGCCTCGCTACTCTCGGTATGAGTATTCGCGACCATTGGTCCAAACTGGTTCAGCATTTTTTCTTCGATTGGTCGATATAATCTACCACTTGCGATCCAATCGGCATAAATCATCTCCTTCTTACCGTAAGGTGATTCATAACAAGCATCAATTCCAACTATGTCCTTTCGAAACTGATTAAAATACTGTTCTAGTTCGCTCATGACCAGCTATTTATTGAAATTAAATATTAAATGTAGTTAGTGCTCGAAAGTATACAAAAAATTAGATATGCAGATATGATAGTAATCAACCTTGCTCTTAAACATATTTTTTCGTTAATTCTTGGTAAAAAGGGATGGAGTCGAGTGGTGATGAGAGTTTTTTCTCAAAATCAATTCTGACGCAAAAATGAACAAGCCCATTAGTTAGGATAAGAATGGGGGCTTTGAGCAGTATATTGTATCTGGATATTTGCTGAATAACACTTTGGTTAATGGCGATATCAGGGGCTTTGCATTCAACAATTACCAAAGGTTTCCCATCCGAAGTAAAGGCAACGATATCGGCTCGATGGTTTACTTTATTGATTGTTATTGGGTGCTCAACTGCAATCAACCCTTTTGGAAATTTCCTATCATTTACCAGATAGTTGATAAAATGCTGACGAACCCATTCCTCGGGAATTAAAGCAACATATTTCCTGCGAATTTCATCGAAAATTTGTTGCTGCCCTTCTGTAGCTCTTGTTTTTACTGAATATTCAGGGAGATTTAACTTTTGCATCATTCATATACTAATGCTACAAAGTTGATAAATAAGTTTTAGTTAATGATTAGTGTTGCTAAAAAAAATAAGTTGTGATTAGTTAAGGGTTAGTTAATAGTTGATGGTTGACAGTTGACAGGGAGTTTATAGGTTTGTTGTGTTTTGTGTTTTGTGTTTTGTGTTTTGTGTTTTGTGTTTTGTGTTTTGTGTTTTGTACTCTATTCCTTTACTTCTGCTATACCCAAATTGATAATGGCTGCCATTAACCTAATTGTAATTAACGGCAATTCTCTTTTTCCCATTGCACTAGCCTTTTTTTCTTAAATTGGTTACTATCCGCTTTAAATTCGTACCTTTCTACTAAGCGTTTCCGAATAGCAGATCGTGAAAAAAGAGTACTTTTGCTCAAATTTGAATATGCTTATGAAACACCCATGTATAGACAACACCAACACTTATGAAAATAACATATGGGTGTTCCATTCGTACAAAATAGCTAATAATCAGATCAATAAAATTATTTACGGATGAAAACTAAAGAAGAGATAGCCGCAAACTGGCTGACACGTTATACGGGTGAAAAACTAGAAAATTTCGGTTCACATATTTTGCTTACTAACTTTAGGGGTTACCTTGAGTACTTTGCTAGTTTTTGCGGGGTTGAAATTGTAAACCCCACTGCAAACATGCCCTGTGCAACGGCTAATGGTATAACAATGATTGACTTCGGCATGGGAAGCCCAAATGCGGCAACCATCATGGATCTGCTTAGCGCAGTTTCACCAAAGGCGGTGCTTTTCCTAGGGAAATGTGGTGGATTGAAAAAGAAAAATGAGGTTGGAGACTTTGTTCTACCAATAGCAGCAATCCGACACGAAGGGACTTCCAACGACTATTTTCCCCCTGAAGTTCCAGCATTACCAGCATTTAACTTGCAACGCGTAGTATCATCAACCATTCGTAACCATAAGAAGGATTACTGGTCGGGAACCGTCGTTACCGCTAACCGAAGAGTTTGGGAGTACGATGAGGTTTTTAAAGAATACCTCCGAGCAACAAGGGCTATGGCCATTGATATGGAAACTGCAACAATTTTTATTGTTGGTTTCTATAATGAAATTCCATCAGGAGCACTACTTTTGGTGACTGATCAGCCTATGATTTCGGAAGGTGTAAAGACTTCAGAAAGCGACAAAAAGGTAACAGGTCTTTTCGTTGAGGAGCAAATACAAATTGGAATAGAATCGCTTACAAGGCTCATCAACAATAGCGAATCAGTAAAACATCTTCGTTTTTAAGTACAAGAATTAATGGCTAAAAAAAAATCGTCAATTGAGGCTTACGCTGAGATTATTAGTGATCTTAAAAAGAAAATTTTTAAACCTGTCTATTTCCTGACCGGTGATGAGTCATACTATATTGATAAGATTGCCGATTATATTGCCGATTTCGTTCTAGAGGAGTCCGAGAAATCATTCAACCAATCGATGCTTTACGGAAAGGATGTTGATGTGCCAGCCGTAATTAACGCTGCGCGAAGGTTTCCGATGATGTCGAACTACCAAGTAATTATTGTTAAGGAAGCTCAGAATATAAAAAAGATTGAAGATCTAGAGATCTATTTAAAAGCACCACAAAAATCGACCATTCTAGTTATTTGCCACAAGATGAATCAAGGTAGTGCAAAGGGAAAATCGGATAAGTCCCGTAAGCTAATGACGATGGTTGAGAAAATTGGGGTGCTATTTGAATCAAAGAAACTATACGACAACCAAATCTCGGGTTGGATCTCCCAGTACCTTGCTGAAAAAGGGGTGTCGATTGCCCCTGTGCCAGCAAATCTGCTAAATGAATATCTGGGAAACGATTTATGTAAAATAGCCAACGAACTCGAGAAGTTAATCATTACTTTACCTCTAGACAATAAAAAGATTACCGTTGAACACATCGAAAGGAATATAGGTTTAAGCAAGGATTTTAATCGTTTCGAATTGACCAAAGCTCTTGGAGAACGGAATGTCTTAAAGGTAAATCGGATTGCCGATTACTTCGCAAAAAATCCATCGAGTAATCCTCTTACGCTTTCGCTATCATCCACCTACCAATATTTCGTCAAGATTTTCCGTTACCATTTCCTAAAGGATAAATCAACGGGTAATGTTGCATCGGAACTTGGAGTAAATGCCTTTTTTATTGATGAATATAAAAATGCAGCAAGAATCTACAATCCACGCAAATGTGTTGAAATTTTTTCACTACTTAGAGACTACGACCTAAGAGCAAAAGGGCTAAACAACGATTCTACCGAAGATGGGGAACTCCTAAGAGAATTGGTGTATAAAATAATGCACTAAAGAAAAGTAGAAGGTGATCGGAATGTATTCGGAAGTTAATCAATAAGCGAACCCTGAATTCTTGATTCTAAATTGTCTTCATCGATCTTCACTTAGTTTCGATTCTGGATTCTTTCTTATACTTTTACCTCAAACAATCTTTAACCGAATGACCATAATAATAATAATTGTAACAGTAGCAATCTCCATGCTAGCCTTTTCCAATCAACAGATCATGGACAAGCTGTTATTTAGTCCATACCGTACTATTCATAACAAGGAGTGGCATAGGCTTGTAACCCATGGGTTTGTTCATGCTGATTATGTGCATCTTTTTGTAAACATGTTTGTTTTGATGTCGTTTGGGACTGCCGTTGAAAGTATTTTTAAAAGTCTAAAGGGATCAGGTATTATCCAAAGCGTAACATTACATTACTGTATTCTCTATTTTGGAGGTATCGTCATTGCGTCGCTTACCACGCTTAAAAAGCACAAGGATAATTTCTACTACCATAGCGTTGGGGCATCAGGAGCTGTATCAGCAATTTTATTCACTTATATCTTTTTCGATCCTCTTAGCAAACTCCTTTTTATGTTTATCATTCCAATCCCAGCTATTGTTTTCGGAATTGCTTACCTTGCTTACTCTCACTATATGAGTAAAAAAGGGGGAGATTACATAAACCATGATGCGCATTTTGTGGGTTCTGTTTTTGGGTTTATCTATCCCCTACTCATTAACCCAAAGTTGATTACAATATTTTTAGGAAAACTTGGATTAGTCTTCTAGTGAGTTATCAGATAATTGGTGTCAATGTTTCTGAAATGCTTATTTAGATAACCATTAAACTGGGATGCTGGAATAATGGATTGTTGGATAAAAAGTACATACAATCACTCCTCCACTATTCAATCATTCCGAAAATGTGTCTAACAAATAAATAATTCATAATATTGTATTGAAATAAGTATTCCAAGATGCTTGAAGTAAAAACACAACCGATCGGTCAGGATAATGGTCAATACCTTTTTGTTGTGATTGTAACTCAATATAAGGATAAATGGGTATGGGTTCAGCATCGCGAAAGAGATACTTGGGAAATCCCAGGTGGACATATTGAAAATGGGGAATCAGCCGATGATGCTGCAAAAAGGGAACTATTTGAGGAGACTGGAGCAATACATTTCACCATCAATGCAGTATGCGACTACACCGTAAAAACAAGTAACAAAGATGGAATTAGCAGACTTTACTACGCTAATGTTGAGAATTTTGGTCCGTTACCTGAAAGTGAAATTAGCTGTATTAAATTCTGTGATATCATTCCTGATAAACTTACCCATCCGTATATTCAACCCATTCTCTTTAGTGAAGTTAAAAAATCATTACATTAGATAACTCCAAATGACCACGAAAAAATACACATGGATCAATGGAGATATTATAAATAGTGATACTCCAACTATAGAAACCAATAATCGCGCCTTTTTATATGGTGATGGTCTTTTTGAAACTATTCATGCGTATGGGACACAAGGAAGAAACCTAAATCTTCACCTCTCAAGGTTGAAAATGGGTATGGACGTGTTGAATATTGACATACCATCCTACCTAGATGAACCGATGCTTTCAAAGCAAATTACCCGTTTACTCAACAAAAATAGAGTATTCGGAAGCGCAAGGGTAAGGGTAACCGTTTATCGGAATCAAGGAGGGAAGTATATTCCTGAGAATAATAGTGCAGGAATTATTATTGATATTGAACCATTGGGGATTGACCTTTATCAACTCAATAGTAAAGGCTATACAATTGAACTATATGATGAAATAAAAAAACCAATCAACCCCTTATCAACAATAAAAAGTTGCAATTCGCTTCATTATATACTTGCGGGAATTTTTCAAAGAAAAATAAATGTTAACGATTGCCTTTTAGTTAACGAGCATGACAGAATTGCAGAGGCAATTTCATCAAATATATTTATTGTTAAGGGGGATAATATATATACACCATCCATTTCAGAGGGATGTATTCCAGGAATAATGCGCGAAGTGATAATTAAAGTTGCTCCTAAACTTGGTCTAAAGGTGAATAATCAGGTTGCATTCCCACCCCAAAAACTTTTCGATTGTGATGAAGTGTTCCTAACCAATACGATTACAGGAATTAGATGGGTAGCGGCTTTTCGCCAACAACGGTATTTTAATAAGGTAAGTAAACTGCTAATAAATGAAGTTAATCAATATACATTTCCCGATCAATTAAAGGATGGATCTTCAGGATAAAGTGTCCATGGTTTAAAATTCTTACCTAACTCCTGAACAGCATTAATCCAGAGTTCATCAATACCAGCAAAAATCTGAATTGGGTTTAGCTGTGTAACAACCCAAGAACCTTCTGAAATCTCACGATCAAGCTGCTCCTTCGACCAACCCGAATATCCAACAAAGAATAGAATTTGTTTTGAGGTAATCTTCTTGGCAATAATCAACGATTTGATGTACTCAAAATCACCCCCCCAGTAAATATTATCAATAACAAAGTTTGTATCGGGAACAGTATCACCAAGAGTATGAATAAACTGAATACTTTTAGGGCTAACAGGACCACCTAAAGATACCTTTGCTTCAAAATCGGGGAAATCGGGGAGTAAATCGGATAACTTATAATTGTGCATTCGATTGAGCACGAAACCTATAGTACCATTCTCGTTATGTTCAACGAGAAATATAACCGATCGCTTAAAGTTCAAATCGATCAAACCGGGTTCCGCAAGAAGAACTCTGCCCTGCTCAGGGGCTATCCTGTCGTAGTTAACTTTGAAGAAATCAAAATTTAATTCGGTTGACATGATGATAAACTTAAGGCTTCAAGTAGCAAAATAACAAAAAATAAGCCATAAAACAAGGCTTATTTTTTGAAATAATAATTTTAGCTGTCAGTGTCGCTAAGTTAACAAATGGTCTATATCTTAACGACAACGATATGTCTGTTAATATTATACCTTAGTAAAGTTTCGGATACATTTTAGGATTAGCCTCATTCATCATGCTATAAATCCCTTCAAAAACATCCTCGGCATTGGGGTTCGAAAAATAATCGCCATCAGAAGTATATGCAGGTCGATGCTCATAACCGGTAATCGTTTTGGGAGCAGAGTCGAGGTAAAAAAATCCTCCCCTCTCCTCAAGAACTTTCTGCATCATGAAAGCAGTAGCTCCTCCGGGTACATCCTCATCGAAGAAAATAACTCGATTTGTCTTTTTAATGGATTCTAAAAGGATGTTAGGAAGATCAAATGGTAATAGGGTTTGCACATCAATCAGTTCAACTGAGATGCCAAATTCTGATAGCTGTTCAACCGCTTCCTGTGCTATTCGAACACAGCTACCATACGTAACAAGAGTAATATCATTTCCTTCGTGAAGAATCTCTGGAACACCAAGAAGAATCCTGAACTCTCCAAGATTTTCCGGTCGTTTCTCCTTTAACCGATACCCATTTAATGGTTCAATGACCAAGGCTGGATCATCCCCCTCCAGTAGAGTATTATAGAAACCAGCAGCCTGTGTCATATTTCGCGGCACACATACATAAACTCCTCTTATTGAGTTAATTACCATACTTAAAGGTGAACCAGAGTGCCAAACCCCCTCTAGTCGATGTCCACGAGTGCTAACTATGAGCGGAGCCATTTGACCACCCTTTGTTCTCCATCTCACGGTGGCAAGGTCATCACTCATGGTTTGAAGCGCATAGAGCAGGTAATCGAAATACTGAATCTCAGCAACGGGTCTGAATCCACGAAGAGCAAGCCCAAGTCCTTGTCCAAGAATTGTTGTTTCCCTAATCCCTGTATCAGTAATCCGATGCTCACCGAATTTAGCCTGAAGCCCTTCATACGACTGATTTACGCCACCAATCTTTCCTAAATCTTCACCGAATGCAACCAGCAAAGGTTTTTTGCTAAAGAGTGCATCCCAGTTATCACGTAAAATTTCTCTCCCGTTAACAATTGCTGAACTATCGGTAAATATTGGCTTAACCTCCTTAATATTAATTGATGCTTTTTCCGTCTCGCAGTACAAATGGGATCCATAACGATCCTGACCATCCTCGTTATTTCGCTTCATCCAGACTGTAAGATCCTCCTGCAACTTACTACGCATTGTGCAGTCGGTGCAAACATGACGAAGTATCTTTTTGGCCGAACTCATATTATCCTTACGAATAGGATTTGCAATTTTTTTAAGGTCTTGGGTAACTATCCCAACCTTATCGATATGCTCACGTTTACAGATACAAGAACGATTATCGATTATTTTGATGAGCGCATCACGCTCCATCTTAATGGGTTCAGTATACTTCAACCAAGCTTGATTTCTTGCTTCTTTAGCGCTTACTAATGCTTCTTGTTCAAGAACTTCGAGTTCCTGGATAGTTGCAACGCCCTCCTTTATTATCCAATCACGGAATCTACGATTACAATCAAACTCTACCTCCCATTTCAGCCTCTCCTCAGATTTATAGCGTTCGTGAGATCCAGAAGTAGAATGTCCCTGAGGTTGGGTTACCTCAGTTATATGAAAGAGTACTGGTACCTGTTCTTTTCGACATCTTTCAACACCTTCGGAGAAAATTTTCACCAATTCAGGGTAGTCCCATCCTTTTGCTCGGTAAATTAGGATTCCGGTTTGATCCCCTTGCTTCTTCTCAAATCCGCTTACAAGCTCTGATATATTACCTTTTGTTGTTTGATAATCGCGTGAAACCGATATACCATATCCATCGTCCCATATTGAAAGAGCCATAGGAACTTGTAATACACCAGCAGCATTTAGCGTTTCAAAGAAATGACCCTCGGAGGTACTAGCATCCCCAATAGTTCCAAAAGCAACCTCGTTGCCACCTTTGCTATACTTGCTGAATCTATTTAACTCTTTATTTGTTCGAAATAGCTTTGAAGCGTATGCTAGTCCTAATAAGCGAGGCATCTGCCCTGCCGTAGGTGACATATCGGGAGAGCTGTTTTTCATCGACATGAGATCCTTCCATGAGCCATCAGGATTTAGACTTCGAGTAGCAAAATGGTTATTAAAAACCCTACCCGCATTCCCCGGATTTAAGGAGATGTCAGTTTGTCCGTAGAGCTGAGCAAAGAACTCCTCAGCAGAGAACAATCCAGCAGCCATCATAAACGTTTGATCGCGGTAGTAACCAGAACGCCAATCGCCATTTTGGAAAGTTTTGGCCAAGGCTATTTGAGCCAGTTCCTTCCCATCACCAAAAATTCCGAATTTTGCCTTCCCCGTAAGTACCTCCTTGCGGCCTAATATGCTAATTTCACGACTTAATACGGCCAGCTTATAATCATTAAGAATTTCGGTTCTTGTTAAATTGATATCCTGTTTTTTAGTATTTGTAGCCATTGTAGATGTATTTTATAAAAGTATCAACTTTTTTCTTCATGAATTAAACAACATTTGATCGTAAAAGTTTTAAGGGATACTAAAAGTCTTTTGTTTTAAAAAAATTGCAGAAATGAATGAACTGTCTTACCGCAAAAGGTCTAGGTGTCTAAACAAAATTAATGTCTCACTGATTCAAAAATGGAGCATCGAAGTTTAAGTCTAACCATTCCACGAATTTGAATGCGCCGATTCACTGATTTTCTATACAATAATAACAACAGGTATGTGAAAGATAATTAAAAGGTTGGGCAAGGAATAGATTTCCAGCGCTTTTTTGTATTAACCTTAAATTCGTAGATTAACGAAATCTCATGAGAACCTCCCGAGTTAAAGCCAAGGCGGGATATAGTAAAATCATAGCTATATGCAAAGCTGATCTGTTGAAATTTATACCCAGCCATAAAAGCCAGTGCATCGTATTTTTTTAACGTTTTTACAAAAGGGATACCTCTATACCAAACGCCAAAACTAATCGGAATCCGATACCAATACAATCCAAGATCAACCTGACGATTATTACCTTGCTGTCTATAGTAAAAAGCACCTGTAACACTTTCTTCTATTTTGCTAAGCAAAAATCCTCTTATCACCTTTCGTATTCCACCATATACTGAAAATTTAAAAGGCAATCGTGATTGATCGTTGTAGAAGGATGTAGTTGGTTGTAGCATATGATCCCATGAAGTACCAATCCAAATATTATCGGAGTATGCCAGTAATGACGAAGAAACATCGATGTCGTAAGTAGAATTTTTACCCGGAGGAACAATCGATGAAGGAGGCATTGGATCGGATGTTAGCTGATCACCAAATATTAACTTAGAAAAATCGATTGATGTTTGCATCACATAAAATCCCAGACCTGGCCGAACATGCCATTCAGCAAAAGGTTGAAAATCGTATGAGTAAAGCAAACCTGCTCGTGTATTTCCTAAGTTACCGGTACCCGCTTGATCGCGAATGATAGAGAATCCGAGCCCACTATGAAAGTTTATAAAGTTATGGTCCCACGACAAGCTCATTGTTTGATATGCATCTTTAACCCCGAGCCATTGGTTCCGATAATTTAAAACCGATCGGTGACCGGCAATTCCACCAGCAAAAGAGGGCCCAAGGAAAAGAGGGCTTGAATAGAATTGTGTGAAGTTAGGATCTTGTGCATGCGCAGAAAAGCCAAGAAAAACGAATAAGAAATAAACCAAGAATCTTTTCACTTCATGTACTGCATTAAAGAATCACAATTTCACAACTTTTTAATTCATCCTATCGCTATAAATTGATAAAACGATTATATACAATCTCTTTTATCAAGACCAAAAATAATGGTTTTTTTAAACAATCAATAACCAATTACCTTAGAAGGGTTACGTTACCCTTTTTGTCAAATGCTCTTCCGTTTGTAAACTTACCGATTGACCTCCATATGTAAACACCCTGATCGCAAAGTCTCCCTTGGAAATAGCCATCCCAGCCCACTTTAACATCTTTCGATTGGAAGATCTGCTCACCCCAACGGTTAAACACCATTAACTCATACTCTACAACGCCATAGTGTACAGGATGGAATACCTCATTCTTATAGTCGATATCGTCGTATAAACCTCCATTAGAGCCAGTCTTGCTAGGTATAAATGCATTAGGGAAATCAATTTTGCCAATACCCTCAACCCATACGGCGGGAAACTTAGTGGTGAAATCCTGACAAGCACCCAGAGAATCGGCGGCAAATGCCCTTAAAGAAACTCTAAACTCACCAAGTTCTTTGTACGTGTATACAGGATCTCTATCCATTAGAAGTGGGCTGCCATCCCCCAGATCCCACTCATAACGATCGCCATACTTGGTGAGGTTATAAATATGAACATTTGCATCGGGTAGCATTACCCGGTTAGGATAAACGGCAAAATCAGCTATTGGATTCTGGAATACTCTAAAGGTTCTATAGTAAAATGTTTCTCCTCCATCACCTGTAACCTTGAGCTTAACGTTATAATACCCAGGTGCAGTAAATACGTGAACAGGCTCAAATTCTGATGAAAATGTACCATCGCCAAAATCCCATACATAATTTTCACCAAACTTAGAAATGTTTATAGGATGTATCTCCAAGGGTGAGCAAGATTTGTAGATATCCGCAGTAAAGTAAGGAATAGGTTCAGCGGGTAACAATCTTAGTATATTTGATGTAGTGCTAGAGCAATGAGGAGCATCAACTTTTAGCGTTGAATTATAAATAAAATCATTACTCTTTGGACCCCACGTTGCATAGGTATGATCCCCGGCTTCTTTTGCTGATGAAGTATACCCATCGCCAAATGTCCAAGAATATATCCAGCTATCAGCCGCTGGGTTGGACTGGTTATGGAAATTAAAAGTTGCATTGGGGTATAACTGTAAAGGTGGATTAACCGAGAAGTTAGCCACTGGTGTTGCGTAAACTGTCAACGGGAATGAAATCGTATCCTCACAATCGTATGCGGAAATCGATTTTAAATAAACCTTGAAAATTTTATCGTTTTCAGTAGCATTAACAAACCTATGGCTTGGGCTCATTAGATTTGAGTTTGTGCCATCATTAAATCCCCATTCGTAGAAGTATCCATTATTAGTAGTATTATTCAATGCTACAATAAATGGGCTACATGCAGCATTACCCGGAGCGAATGAGAAGTTTGCCGTAACCTCAGGGTAAGCATATACCGTTTGAGATGTACTGTTCGTACAACCAAATGCAGTAGTTGCGTTCAATGAGATTGTGTATGGCTTAACATCATTCGTCAGGTTATGGTATGTATAAGTAATTACCTGAGCCTTATCAACGGTAGTGATTGCAGGGGTTGGAGGATCGTCCAAATTAAAGGTGTAGCTTAAATCGGTGCCCGTTGACAAATTGTGTAATTCAACATCAAATGGGGAACATTTCAAACTTTCGTTATTCATCATATACGAAGCGATTGGACGAGGGTGAACGGTAACCGATTTTGTAATCTCGTCAACACATTGGTGAACCGATCGGGCAGTTAACTTAATATTATAGGTAGTATCCTTGGTAGCTGAGTTATTCTTGTACTGCTGATTGATCAAATTCGTTAATGTTGAAAATGTACCATTCCCCAGATCCCAAGTGTATGTCGTTGAACTATTGAAAGAGACCGTACCATTACTTATATTGGTTATTAATGGATGACAATCATTAGGATTAGTAAAACTGAAATTGGGATAAACTCGTGGATTCACCGTAATAATCTTGCTATATGTATCAAAACAAGTGGGATTAAGTTTATAGGTAGATTTTAGCTGAACATTATGTTGATTGATAACCGGAGGATTCGACAAATTCGAGAATGTTCTATTAATGTAGTCTTGAGAAGTTGATTCTACTGCTCCATCAACAGTCCAGCTATAATCGTAAGCAGTTGATGGGGTTAAATTGCTAAAGTTGGCCGTAAAAGGATCACACCCCTCAATAATAGATGATGTAAATGATGCAATCACATCAGGTGCAACAGTTACTGTTTTTCGGGATACCGCTTTACACCCCAATACGTTGGTTGCAGTTAGCTTAACATTAACTATTATTTCGTTAACGGTTGATGCATTCGAAATACTGAAAGGTGCAGGAACAGGCTGATTAAAGGATAATCCATTATCAAGTTCCCAGAGGTAGTTTGAAAATACGGATGGGCTATTCGAAAATGTAACGGTTGTTGGACTACAGCCACTTATAGGGCTAACCGTAAAATTCGAAATAACCCTTGGGTGAACCTCAATGAACTGAGAAATTGTATCCTTGCAACCAGTTCCTAAGTCATCAAGTTGTAGATTGATCTTGTATTTTTTAATTGCCTCAGGGATAGCGATGTTATCGATGATTTGAGTGAAGGTCTCACCAGATATAGTAGATATTTTAGTCAGTCCACCATACCCAAAATCCCAACTCCATTGTTTTCCATTTAGCGACTCATCCTTTAGCTTAATATAAAAAGGTGTACAGGAACTATCCCTGGTCATCGAGAATTTTGCATCAACCTCAGGGTAAACAATTACGGCTTGTTGTATAGAATCAATACAGCCTTTTGTGTTTGCTGCAGTCAAATTTACATTGAAGGTTTTATTTACTGCGGTTCGATTCTCAAAAAGATGCAGAATGTTACTCCTATTAAATACGGTTTGAACGTCACCATCCTTGAAATTCCATGTATATGACAAGCTACCTCCAGTTGACAGGTTACCAAAGGTAAAATTGGCCGGGGCACAAAGTCTATCAATTGGCAAGCCTCCGCCTGTTAAAGGGAGAGCGATCTTAATACCTGCTTTAACCTGTGGATCAATAACGAAAGTCTGCGATGTGCTATTTGTACAGCCACCGGATAGTATGTCGTTAGTAATACTAAGATTGATCGTCCTATTTACAGGATTCTCCAGATCTGGATTAGAGTATTCAACAATAAAACTATTATTATTTGGAGGAATTGCAGGGGTGCCACCGTTGAAATTCCAGCTATAATTAGATATTGTTGGACTGGCAAACGATGTATTCGTTATTTGAATCTGCATTGGAGTGCATTGCTTAATAATCTGAGCATTAAATGCAGCGATCACTCTTGGATTAGCAATAACAGGTATAGAAACTGAGTCCTTACAACCCTTATCCGTTGTAGCAATTAATGAAACATTGAATGTTTTTGGTAATGTATTATCGGGGTTAACGAATGTGTGGCTAACCAGAGGAACTATAGAGCTAGAATTATCTTTAAAGTTCCAAACAATATTGTTTACGGGAACACCACTTCCATAAAGTACCGAACTATTTTGGAAGTTAACCGTAATTGGGCTACAGCCCGTCAACGATGGCAAAGCAGTATAGAGAGCATGAACCTGAGGGTAAACAACGATCTTCTTAGAAATAGTATCGGAGCAGAAACCACTACCCACTGTTAATTTAATCTTTCGGGTTTTATTGAGTCCTGTTAAATTCGTTGGATTTGTAAATAGCTGAATCGGTCCCGAAAAAGGAATCCCATCAAAATCCCAGGTGTAACTGATAATTGGACCAGCAGAAGCAGATGCATTAACATTTGCATCATATGGTGGACAACCTGCAGTCTTATCGAGGCTAAATAGCGCTTTTACACTCGGTTTAACAACAATATTCTGAGATGATATGGCAGAGCAACCAAAGCTATTATTGGTTTTTAACGAAACAGGTACTGTAACATCTGCAATAGCATCATTCGTAAAGAGAAATGAAGGATTACCTATAGTTGAAGCACCATAAAGGCCAAATTCCCACTGGTAGGTTTCAGTATTCGTAACCGAACTAGTAAAATTAGTAGTAAATGGGGAACAGTGGTTTAAATTGGTAGCTTCGGTAAAGGCAAAAATATTTGTTGATTGAGGATTTACAGTAATAGTATCAATCTTACTACTTGTACATCCTGCATTACTTGCTGTTAGTTTAATCGGAATAATTCTAACTCCAAGAGTTATCGAGGGATTAGATAATACCTGGGCGGCAATATTCTTTGTTGTGAATTCGATGGTACCGTTATTTTCAAAATCCCATTGGAAAGTGCTTGCTCCGATTGAAGATGTATTTATAAAGTTCACCGTTAAAGGAGAACAACCCAACTTCTTATCAAGGGCAATATCGGCTTTAACAAAGGGTTGAACGATTATATTCTCAGTCTGAGATGCTGTACATCCATACTGATTTGAAGCAGTAAATGTTACCGCTTTTGTAATAGAAATTGAACCAAAGTTATTAAAAGTATCAGCAGCAAAGGTTTTATTATCGATTGTAGTACCATCAACCAACCAATGGAAAATTGTGGCATTGGTAGTACTTGTTGACGTAAAATTCAAGGCTAAAGGTGCACAACCCAAAGGATTTCCGTTATTATTGGTCGAAAAAGTTGCAGTTACAGGAGGATCAATAGTAATAATCCGTGTTGCTATATCTGAACAGCCCGCTGAATTCGTCACCTTAAGTTTAATAGTAACCGGTTTTGGTGTGTTAGTAACTGTACCATTAGTATAAGGGAGAGTCCAACCTGTAGCAGTAGGAACTGAATATTCAAAACCGAGGGGACCAGTAGCAATATCTCCATCCCTATCCCAATAATAATTATCCACACCACCTTTACTATCGTTCAGCACCGTTACATTAAAAGGCGAACAACCCTCAACCTTATCAATTACAAAACTTGCCTTAATATATGGCTGAACAAGTACAGATAATGGAGCACTTACCTTACAGTAATTATACTTATCGGTGACTTGTAAAGTTCCATTATAAGTTGTAGGTCCTAAATTGAAATTGTTATAAACATGAATTGGATTCTTATCATAGGATGATCCGCCATCACCGAAATCCCAAGAATAGGATGAGCCATTGGCAGTAGAAGTATTATTAAAAGTAACGCTTAAGAGATGGCATCGTTTTGGATCTGCTGGTACTGCAGTTAAACTTGCTGAAATACGTGGGTAAATTAATACCGTTTTAGAGATACTCTTTGAGCAAATCTTTGTTGGGTCCCAAGCTACTAAAGTTATTTTTTGTCGAATAGTATCATTAGTAACATTATCGAATGTTATCGGAAATGTACCAGCATTA
>JAYTVX010000068.1:0-2639 GCA_043743775.1 Bacteroidales bacterium
CCCTCAGGGGTATATATAATAGTTTTAAATATATTGATGACAAATAGCGCAGAACCAACCATAACAAGAGCAATACCAACAATAAAGAAAGTTCCACCCCAAACGCTAAACTGTTTAAAATCGGCAGGTAGCGGCCAGTAAAGGGTATAGAGGGGTGCATAATGGGAAACGAATCCAGCCAGCCAAAAAGTAAGCGTTCCAACGGTCACCAGCACTAATGTCCAGTTTGCCATTTTAATGCTCCATAGCGGCTTTTTCATTAAGAATGGTACAAGGAATAGGAATGCTCCAAATACTATTGAATAGGTTGATCCGAATATCCCAACCAAAGGGTGAGCTGTCATGATAGCAAAGAATTGAGGTTGTGTGAATAAAGATACCTGAGAAACCTCAAATACTCTCATGATCATCCCCTCAACAACTACAATGGCGTAGAAAACCAGGCCAACTACGACAAAGCGTAGGGCCATTTTCTGCATGGGTGTAAGGGTATCGCCTTTGAATAGCCCTTGTTCACCGTTCATTAATGTTTTAAAGAAACTCATATCGGGTAATTTTTTGGTTTGACAAATGGTTCTCTATTTGATACTTTTACTAGGATCTACTACCTCAACGACATCCTTCTCGATCATAAAAACCCCTTTGGGCCCAGAATATTCTGTTGATCGAATAGTGTATACTCCAGGCTTTGTGAACTGCCATAGAATATCGTTTCGATGGCCAGGAACAACCTGCATTTGAAACATCATCGAATTGTCGTTGCGGAATAGACCAAAACCGTAGGTTAGGTCACTTGACTGAACATCAAATAGAACCTTGTCGTTCAAATTAATTACCATTTTATCTACAGGAAGGCTGAACTTATGATCCTTCACCGTGATAACAAATGTTTTATCGGGAGTGTAGTTAGCTCTGCTGAGATCCATCTCCGCCCAAGGGATTGTATTGAAAGTGATGATGTGTAACGAAACACCTAAGACGGTTAAAAATCCAACAAAAGTGTAGAAGATTGCGGGTTTTACAAAAGTCCCTTTCCCCTCTCTGGTTACCATGTAGGCAAACCATGCTATTAGTAATATTATTACGATGCAGTAAAATGTATATGCAATCGTTTGGCCGCTAATGACTACATTTGAGTCAACCATAAGACCTCCTTTTTTTTGAGTTTTAGTTATTAGATTCTATTTAGTTTGGATTTTCCTTAATTCATAGTTACTGGTCACTTTTGTCTCTTGTCTTAATCAATATGCTACCTTTTCATAGCAATTTAAAGTAAAAAAATTATTTTTTCAATAGTAGATCCGCTAAAGATTTAGTCTTTAACTCCTTAATGATATCGCTCCTCGTTTTTTCCCAGAAATCGTGCATTGAGCATTTACAATCGAATGGACAATCGGTAAAACCAAGAATACACTTGTTAAAGCTTTCTAAACCCTCAACCGATCCGATGATATCAGCAATATAAATCTCACTAATCTCCTTACTGAATACAAATCCACCATTTCTTCCGCGAGTACTATGAATAAATCCACTTTTCGAAAGTTTTGTAAGTAATTGCCGTAAATACTGATGAGGGATATTCAACTTTTCATGCAGATAAGTTGCAGAGCATACCTCTTCACTATTCTGAGACATAAAGCTCAATACATTCAATGAGTAAGATGTAGTTTTACTTAAATTCATATATGCGATCTACAGGTATCATTTAATACAAATATAGAGAAAATAGCATAGCAACAACAGAAAAAACTATAAAGATTAATATAATGAATAGACTATTATTCGTTATATTATCTCCTCTGCAGGTGGAATACAGTATCGCTATTTCGAAGAAAAGATAAAATGTGTGAATCATGTAACTCTTATCCAAAATCGTATAACGTATTAACCATACAATCTTTCACCTTTGCATAGAAATTATTCAAGTATTAATTAATCTCTAATAGCATGAAAAAGATAGGAATAATATTGCTTGTTATGGCTCTCCTCTTTATTGGTCACTCAACTATAAAAGCACAGGTAGGCATAAGCATAAATATCGGTTTACAACCTCTTTGGGGTCCTGTAGAAAATGATTACGTTGAATACTATTACCTCCCTGAATACGATATATACTATTACGCTCCAGATGCAAAGTTTATTTATTGGAATAATTCCGAATGGACATTTGCACTTACTTTACCTTACCAATACCGCCATGTAAATTTATACTCAACCTATAAAGTAGTAATTAATGAACATAGACCCTATTTACGAAATAGTTACTATGCTGCCCACTATAAAGATTACAAGCATTCCCATAAACAACAAAAAGCTATTCGTGATAGCAGAGATCCTAAATACCAAGATGTAATAAGACGTCATGATAATTCAAACCAGAATAACGGTTTCAGACAACGAAATGATAAATACCCACCTATCGAGAAAAGAGGAAATGAAGGATCTCGAAGAAGAAATAAGGGTGATAAAAAATAAGAGTGGTCGTTTAGAACCTCTAATTTCTCTACTAATAAAAGATTGGGACACTTGAATTCTTGCAAACTTCGGAGCTAGAACAAGATATATCAATTCTAATATTGATCATATAAGAATGTACGTTAGATGAACAGGAGAATTCGTCATCAACGAAACAAAAAAAA
>JAYTVX010000069.1:0-4696 GCA_043743775.1 Bacteroidales bacterium
GCCGAATAAAAGGATCTGCCAAAACTTGCCTAAATCGATGTATTCGTAACCCGAATGACCAAAGTAGAAGTTCTGAATCAAACCTAGTTTTTGCATTATGCCTAACCATTCACCGGCCATGGAACCAAGCACAACTATTAGCAATGCACCAAATAAAACATTAACTCCGAACCGCTGATATTTAGGTTCAACTCCAGAAACTGCAGGTGCAATAAATAATCCTGTAGCTAACCAAGCTGTTGCAATCCAGAAAATGGCAAGTTGAACATGCCAAGTGCGCGAAATTGAGTAAGGAAGAATAGAATCTAACTTAAGCCCAAAGAAACCATTCCCCTCTACTCCATAGTGAGCCGTTACAATACCTGTTATCACTTGAATAAGAATCAAACCCGTTACAATCCAAAAGTACTTTAAGGTTGCCTTCATAGATGGAGTTGCTTGAAGATTGATCAATGGATCATTCTCAGGATATTTCTCTACTCCAGTCTCATTATCTTGATTTTTAGCATAGTAAAACCCAAGCAAACCAATACCTAAAAGCAGCATCACAATACTAAACATAGTCCAGAACAGATGCATAGATGTTGGGTGATTACCCACCAAATCATCGCCAGGCCAATTGCTTGTATAGGTAATGTCTTTACCAGGTCGTTCAGTGACACATGCCCAAGAAGTCCAAAAGAAGAATGCATTCATTTTCTGCATACTGGCATCATCCTTAATTGTATTCAATGGGATTGCATAAGCCAAGCGCTCCTTTTCCCTATCCTTTCCGTTTGTAAAAATATTTCTATAGTAATCGGCATTTGCTTTTATCGCTTTAACGCGCAAATCAGAAACAGTTAGCGTTTTTGTAGCATCATCATAGCGATTTGCTCTTAAATCTTTTTGAAGAAGAGCTTTAAGATATGCTTGACGTTCGGGACTTAGCTTATCATAGCTTACGGAATCATTCTTCATAGCAAGCTCGTTGAGCATAAAAACTGCCTCACGATGAAGCCAATCAGCCGACCAATCGGGTGCTACATAGGAACCATGCCCCCATACTGTACCCAACTCCTGACCACCAATAGACTGCCAAACGCTTTGTCCATCCATGATTTCTTGAGCAGTAAAGACCTGCTCTCCACTCTGACTAACTACCCTCTCAGGGATAGGCGGCTTCTGAAGGTATATTTCGTAGCCAAAAATTAACAGAACAGAAAAGCAACCCACCATCACGGCGATGAAACCAATCCATAGTTTTCTTGTGTTCATTTTTTGTTGGTTTTAGTTAGTAGATATTTAAATATAAAATCGTTAACAGTCTGATTATTAATCATTAAATATTGGAATTAAATCAAAAAACTTTCACTACTAGCACTTTAAAAAGTCTATCTCCATTATTTTTCATTCCTCTTTGCTTATTTTTTTCAATGAATACTGAGGTATTTGGCTCTACATTGATCGATTCATCCTCAAAAATTACAGTACCCTTTCCCTCAAGAATGAAGAAGTTAACATCGAATGGATTTGCATGTAATGCAATTTCTTCGCTTGGTTTCAATGTTAGGTGAACCAATTCAACCTTTTCGTTGGTAAAAATCTTCCGACCATCGAGGTTGAAAGGAACTTTCTCAGCGTTTTCAAATGTTGTTATTTTCATTTGGTTATGAGTTTATTATTTAGGAAGTCTGATGTCTATTGTCTGATGTCTGACTTCTTATTTTCTTAAACCACATCAGAACTCCAGTTATCGTTATTATCAGCATAGCAATACTTGCCAATGGAACTATCAGGATATAAAAAATGCTAATCAAAGGAGAGTAGATTCTGCATGTATGAACCTCCTGAGCCAGATTCCATAACGGAAAGGGAAATGAATCCTTAACAATTTGAGGCATATTAAAAATGGAAGAATTTGGTTGATTTGCAAAGACACCCTTGTCGTAATCAAAGAAATATTCCTTACCTGAATTATTGGAATACCCAGCAATAGCGAGGCTCCCAAATGGAGAAGGAAGACCTGAACTAACTTGAATGGGTTGACCCGAAAAATAATCGGCAACCAAGCCAGTATATGGGTTCCAACGGTAAGCCCCGCTAAAGCTGCCTACCAAATAATCACCATTGTCAAGAACTTCAAATACATTAATACCCATAATACTTACAGGTGGCTCTATATTGAATTGCTCTAAAGCAGATGTAAAACCATTTCTACTATAATAAATCCCTTCAGAAGTTGCTAAAAGAAAAATATTCCTCTGCTCATCGTATTTGATATCGCGGAGTTTATCGTTCCAAAATATTTCGTTAACATTCTTAGGATTTGAACGTTGCTTAATTCCCCCATTTACAACGAGAAGCAAGAATGGAGGACGTAAGAACATCCCTGTAAAACTTACAATCACCAATAAAATTGCTGCATATATTCCAATCCTAAGATGCCAATTATAGGAGAATCGCGTGGTTCGTTTCAATCGGCTTAGCCTTTGCTTTGCTTTAACTCTTTTGATAATCTTTGGAAAAAGAAAATAGATCAAGCCTGTTATACTCAGGAAAAGCATTATTATTCCACCAAAATCTACCAGCAAGCGACCCGGAATACCAAGTATTTCACCGCTATGGATTATCCAAAATAGTCTAAAAATGGTAATCTTTGGTTTACTTCCTGTTGGAACAATGATTTCAACCTTATTGAAGGGAATCACCAGATTAACAAGCGATGCAGTATAAAGATGGTTTCGGGTTAATACATAAAGTTTATTCTTAGCCACTTCAAGGCCTGTGATAAATTCATCATCGGGGAAGAATTGCTGTTTAGACCAAATTTTATCAACTTTAGAATATCGATACAATCCAAATCGGGTTGCAGCAAAGCAATCGCCATTTGGCGATTTCACTAAATCAAAAACCTTTCGTTGGTCTGAACCTTTTGGAAAACCATTCATAAATGGCAACCACTTGGATAATAAAGTATCTGTAAGCCAAATACCAGAACCACCATAAAAGAGTATTGAGTCCTCTCCTATTTTTATATCTCCTTTAACCGATGCTAAATTCCAATTCTGAAGTCGATAATTACTCGGCAAACAACTCCTTTTTACATCGATGCCATTGATAAGCGTTCGATGGTTAAGCAAAATGCCCGACAGGGAAAAGAGAATAAAGAAAAGCGTAAAGATCAACGCTGGCCACTTGTGGTATTTTTTAAAGGCTTTATAAAGGCGAGTCATTTCTGATAAAGTGTTTTGTGTTTAGTATTTAGTGTTTAGTATTTAGTGTTTAGAATATAGATGTTTAATCTTTCAATTCACTAAACACTAAAAACCATACACTACAAACTAAAATATCTATTCTTTAATCATCGTCAACAACATTTTGAATCTCTCTGTAGCAATGAGTGCATGCGAAATATTGGCGGGCATAATGATAGTTTCACCAACCTCCAAGTCGTGAGGCTCACCACCTATAGTAATTCGAACTTTTCCATCGAGGACCTGTACCATGGCATCGAACGCAGCGGTATGCTCGCTTAGGCCTTCGCCTTTATCAAAAGCAAAAACAGAGATATTCCCTGTAGGTCGCTTAAGTACATTTTTACTTACAATACCTCCGCTTGTGTACTCAACCTCGTTGGTAAAGCGGAATTGTTTGCCTTTTGGAAATTCGTTTGCGTTCATAATCTTTTTTTTTTTAAAAAGTTACTTAAACCTGACAGGTCTTGAAGACCTGTCAGGTTTAATATTCATAATATTAAACCCAAGTCGACTCAAGGATATCCCCTTGAATACTAACCGTTGTAACCTTGATTGGGACTTTTCGTGTTGCTTTATCGGCTGCCATTTTTGCTATTTGCACTAAACCACCGCAGCACGGAACCTCCATACGCATAATAGTTAGAGTATCGATACCAGCCTCGTCAATCAGCGCGGTTATCTTCTCAACGTACGACTCTTTATTTGAATCGAGTTTAGGGCAAGCAATAACAAGGGTTTTACCTTTCAGGTATTCACTATGAAAATTACCCAGAGAGAAAGCAACACAGTCGGCTGCAAGAAGCAAATTAGATCCTCTGAAATGCGCGGCTGCAGGATTGATCAAATGCATCTGAACTGGCCAATGCGTTAATTCAGATTTAGCAGAAATCATACCTGCACTTGCATTTGCAGGAGCATGACTAAATGTTCGTTCAGATGAACCTGGACAGCCACATGCACTACCTCCATGATTTGGTTGTGCAACAAATACTGGCTTTTGTGGTTGAATTGGTTTTGGAGCCGAAGGCATATGGTTGTGCACAGCCTGTATTACCTCATCAACGCTAAAAGTTATCTTGTCCCTACTTGCCAACATCCATTCAACACCCTGACGCATATACTCCTTTTCAGAATGATCCTTCAAATGCTTAAGATGTGCAATTACAGTATTTTTACCGCTATTAACCATTTTGGAAAGGGTTAAAACCTCATCGTAGGACTCAGCTTCACGTGATTCAATTTCGATTGCACCCTCGGGGCATTCGCCAATGCATGCACCAAGCCCATCGCACATCAGCTCGCTGATCATTACAGCCTTACCATCTACAACTTGTAAAGCACCTTCGTGGCAACCAGTAACGCATAGCCCACATCCATTACACTTATCGCGATCGATTTTAATAATATCTCTTTTCATATCGTTTCATTTATTTGATTATTCGTCGTTTGTTTTCAAT
>JAYTVX010000070.1:0-2994 GCA_043743775.1 Bacteroidales bacterium
GAATTGTAAAGTAGAATTGCGATCCTTCTCCTGGTTGTGATTCAATTCTGATTTTTCCACCCATGAGCTCAACATAAGCTTTTGAAATGGATAGACCAAGTCCTGTTCCTCCATATTCCTGAGCGATTTTGCTGTCGGCTTGTTGAAAGCGCCCGAAGATTTGCTCATGAACCTCTTTGGAAACGCCTATCCCAGAGTCTTTAACGTAAAATTCTAGTTCGTCAAATTCACTAGCTGGTTCTAAAGTACCCTGAGACTCCGACGTGAGTTCCGTTGAACGATTGCTAAGGGTATACCCATAATTAACAAACCCTTTTTTGGTGAATTTCAAGGCGTTCCCAATAAGGTTTGTCAGGATTTGAATCAATTTAGTTTCGTCGGCTAGAATTGTTGCATCAGAATCTGAGAGGGTAGTGTTGCAGGTTAAGTTTATGTCAATTGACTTTGCTCTGCTCTCGAATTGATCGTGTAAAATTGTTAGAATCGAGTTAACTTTCGTTTCGCGTTCGTGAAGAACCTCCTGACCCGACTCAAGGGTCGCAATTAAAACAATATCGGTGATTACCGATAAAAGCTGATTGCTTGCCTGCTCAATTATTCCTGTGTAGTAATTTCGCTTATCTGCGGTTAAATCTTGATTGTTAAGTATGCTTGCAAATCCTACGATTGAATTCATAGGCGTTCTAATTTCATGAGAAATGTTTTGGAGAAACGAGGTTTTTAGCCTATCGCTTTCCTCTGCTTTCGATTTTGCTTTAATCAGCGCATCAAGCATATTCTTCTTCTCTGAGATATCATCCGTGATGAGGATAAAGTTGCTAATATGTCCATTGCTATCGATGAGCGGCGAGATTATAACATCTTCCCAGTAATTTGTACCATCTTTTTTCCTGTTCGCGAATTCACTTTTCCATACCTTACCCGATTGCAGTGTTTCCATCATTGCTGTAAAAACTCCCTGCGAATAATGCCCAGGGTTAAAAATGCGTGGGCTCTTACCCTTAACATCGTTGAGGGAATATTGAGTTAGTTGGGTGAATTGGGAGTTGATAAACTCAATTTTTCCGTTCGCATCAGTGATGATGGTTGATGAAGGGCTCTGCTCAACGGCTTCACTGAGTTTTTTGATTAAGATTTCTCCTTGCTTGCGTTCTGTAATATCAGAGATAAAACCTTCGAGAGCAACTAGGTGATCCTTCTCAAATACCCCATGCCCTTTCTCCCATACCCATTTTACCGAACCTGAAGCAGTAATGATTCGGTACTCGATGGTGTAATATTTATTTTCAAGGATCGATTTTTGAATTTCCTTCCTAACCTTTATTTCTTCATCGGGATGGATGATTGAGCTGAATGTCCGAACCTTGTTGTTGATGAAATCTTCTGCTGGGTAGCCGCTTAGCTCTAAGATCCCATCATTCATGTAGTTGATTGTCCAATCCTGATCGTTTTGGCATTGGTATACTACACCATGCAGATTATTAATAATAGTGTTAAGTTTTTGGGTTTTTTCTTTCAGTAGATCTTGAGTCCGTAGGCGTTCCGTTATGTCGCTAATCATTACAATAAGACCATCGTGGATGCCGAGTGAGTCCTTAATGGGTGTTGTGAAGAATTCTACATCTACCTCAGTATTCATTAAGGTTTTGTAGTGAACTATTTCTCCATATATGGGAGTGTTTGAATGGAGTTTGTCTTGAATTTGTTTGTTGTCGATTGATTTAATATTGGGGATTTCGAAGAAATTTTTTCCGATAACCGGGGAGTCTATCCCTTCGGGAACTCCCATTATTCTTTTACTTGCACTATTTTCGTAGGTAATTATTCCCTCTTTATCTAAATATAGAATACCTATAGGTGACGATTCAATTAACATTCGAGTAAATGCCTCTGATTTGATTAAGGCCTCCTCTGCTTTCTTTTGCCTTGTAATATCTATGGTAAAACCAGCTAGGTAGTTCGAGCCGTCTACCCATTTTATTGGAAATTTTGTGGTTTCGAATACCCTATCGTTAAATGTTTCGATGATGCTTATTGGAATTCCATTATTGATGACATCTAAATCATCCTGAATCATGCTCTTTGCCAGGTCCGAGGGGAATAGTTCGTCCATGGTTTTGCCAAGGATTTTCTCGATTGGGATCCCAAGCATTTTCTCGTAGTTCTTACTTAATCGTATGGGGCGTGTTTCTTTGTCCTTGAAAAAAACATAAACAGGAGAATGCTCCATGAATGAATTGAAAATATCTTCGCTTTCCCTTAGCGCTTCTTCAACTCTCTTTTTTGATGCGATTATCTCTTTTTTATCTAGGGCTGATTTTATTGCTGGCCCCAAGCGGGTAAGGTTCTGTTTGATGATATAGTCATTGGCACCCGCTTTCATGCATTCAACAGCGGTTTCCTCATTTAATGAACCCGTGACGAGTATAAACGGTATTTTTGAAGCATACTTTTCTTTTAGCTTAAGTGCAGCTAATCCATTGAAATTAGGAAGCGAAAAATCAGAGACAATGATGTCCGGGAGAAAAGTGGCCAATGCTGTTAGATAATCCTTCTCATTATCAACAACCAGTTTAGCGAATTGAATTCCACCCTTACCTATTTCGCGGAATAATAGTTCTGCATCAGTTGATACATCCTCTACGAATAGTATTTTAATAGCATCTGACATGATGTAATATTTAAAAATATTTTGGATCGGACTCCATCATGTAAATATAGAATCAGCATCCTGTGGATTATCCTCAACTATCAAAATGTCAATAATTCCAAGATCTTCCATTATCGAACCTTCTGTTTATTGTAGTCGAAATATACTGTTTTATTTTATTAGTTCGTATTTAATCAGTGAGACTATAATTTTGTTTCACAAAATTATAGTCTCACTGATCCCGAGCGAAGCCGAGGGATCTCTAGGGATATATTGCCTTCGGCGAACTCGCAAGCTCGGTTCCCCGCCGCTTGCGGCGATAAGAAAATAATTTCCGTTTAGAT
>JAYTVX010000071.1:0-6868 GCA_043743775.1 Bacteroidales bacterium
ACAGCAAAAGATTTTTATTGTGCCTTTTTGTAATATGCTCACGCATATCACAAAAATACTCTTTTTACCCCGTAGCAGAGCTACGAGGAATTCTTTTGATTAACAACAAATGAGGGCGTTAAGATAATTCATACTCGAAAAATCCCAATATACGATGAGAATAATAAACCCCTAATACTGCTTGGTTGCCTCGAAGATATTACTCAGAAAGTTAAGATTGAACAAGTTTTAAAGGAAAGCGAAGAAAAATACAAAGGAATAATTGAGAACCTTACTGATATTTATTACCGAGCAGATATTAATGGGACGTTAATCTCAGTGATCCCCTCGTGTTTAGAAACCTTTGGATACTCAAGTATGGATGAAGTATTAGGTCGCTCACTCGACATTTTATATAAGAGTCCTTCAGAGCGAGTTGATCTTCAGAAATCAATAAAAAAAAACGGGGTCGGTTAAAAACTACTGTACTGCAATGCTCAGAAAGGACGGCTCTGAGGTATTTGTCGGGATATCTGCGAAGATGCTAGTGGATAGAAGTGGAAACTTTATTGGTGTTGAAGGGACTGTTAGAGATATAACCGAACGCAATAATTTTGAGGATGCTTTACAGGAAAGCGAGCTGAAATTCCGTAGCATTTTTGAGAATGCGCCGCTCGGGCTTCTTCTCTTTGATGAAAAGGGCCGAATAATTATTTGCAATAACCTATTTACACAAATACTCGGCTCCAGCCATGAAAAACTCTCCGGTCTTGATATGACTAAACTTCCTGACAAGGAACTTGTTTTGGCGTTACAGACATCACTATCCGGAAGATCTGGAAAATACGAAGGGATATACCGTTCGGTAACGGGGAACAAGGAAACATCGGTAAAGGTTATGTTTGAGCCAATAATTGGTTCCGACGGATTACCTCACGGGGGTGTTGGAATTGTCGAAGATATTACCGAAAGCCAGCATATGATAGATGCCTTGCGCAACAGCGAGGAGAAATTTCGCGTTTTGACGGAAAATTCAAGCGATATTATTTGGCATCTGGACAACAATTTCATGGTCACCTACATAAGTCCTGCGATGAACGCTTACGAGGGTTTCCAAAGGAAGAGGTAATTGGCACCTATCTCTGGGCCATTTTAAAACCTGAAGGGATTGAACTCCTCAAGCAGGCCAACGCTCAGCGCATTGCTCTTCAAAATAGTGGGATTAGAACAGATACTGTGACCTATGAACTTGAAGAGATTTGCCAGGATGGACATTGGGTTTGGGTTGAGGCCACGGCTATAGCCTTCTACGACCCAGACGGAATACTAACTGGCTATCATGGTGTTACACGAGATATTACAGAACGGAAAAAAGCAGAGCAAGCATTAAAAGGGAGCGAAGAAAAATTAATTCTACTCATAAAAAATTCAAATGATATTTTTGTACTAGTAAATGAAACCGGAGAACAGTTTTTTGTAAGCGATGCTTGTTTAAGCCTTACCGGTTATACCGCTGAAGAACTGAAAGGTCCAATTGCAAATGTTATTTATCCTGACGATTTAGAGATCGTACAACAACACTGGAAGGAAGTTGTAACCAATAAGAATCAATCCTATCGTGTTCAATATAGACATAAGCATAAGGAAAAAGGATTCGTTTGGCTTGAAGCAGTCTCCCAGAATTTTCTTGATCATCCGACCATCAATGCAGTTGTTTCGAATATTAGAGATATTACAACCAATAAAGAAAGCGAATTAAAGCTAAAAGAAAGCGATAATCAACTTAGAGAAATCAATTCAACAAAAGACAAACTTTTCTCAATTATCGCCCACGACCTAAAAAGTCCCTTTACCAGTATCTTAGGATTCTCTGAACTTTTGAATGAGAATATTCGAACCTATGATATTGAAAAGACAGAAAAATTTATAGCCCAAATCTATTCGGGATCAAAATTTTGCCTCGCTCTACTTGAAAACCTATTAGATTGGGCAAAAACTCAAACAGGGCAGATTGACTTCAAACCCGAGAAGCTAAAATTGCAACCAATTATTAAGGAAGTAGTAGATACTCTAGATTCATCGGCGAAGATTAAAGGCATTTCCTTAAACCATTTTCAATCTGATGATATCGATGTTTTCGCTGACACAAATATGCTAAAGACCATTTTACGGAATCTGATTTCCAACGCAATAAAATTCACAAATACAGGAGGGAAAATTAGTATCTACATTATTTCATATCAAGGACAAATTGAGTTTACCGTATCAGATAATGGCGTTGGAATGGATAAAGAAACAATCAATAAGCTTTTCCAAATCGGTACTAATTATACAATACCAGGGACTGCTAACGAGAAGGGTTCTGGGCTAGGCTTGATACTTTGCAAAGAGTTTTTAGAAAAGCATGGTGAAAGGATTTGGGTCGAAAGTGAGCTTAGGAAAAGGAGCGAGTTTAAGTTTACTCTGCCAATTATCCATTAATATTTGTTTCCATTGCCATTAATATGTTCAGTATAGATGATACAAACTGTTTGAGCTATTAGGAATAAAAACATATACCTTTTTACAATAGGGCCTCTTCATTGTGTCGGGGTGGTGTGATTGCTCGAATAAAAACGTTCTCGCGAACTCGCTGCGCTCGGTTCGAACACACAACCCTCAAGAGAGTTAAAGAGAATAAAAAAAGCCCTACCGTTTTACGATAAGGCTTCTTCATTGTGTCGGGGTGGTGTGATTCGAACACACGACCCTCTGGTCCCAAACCAGATGCGCTAACCGGGCTGCGCTACACCCCGAAAATTAATACCCGTGTAAATAATGGCGGAGAGAGGGGGATTCGAACCCCCGGTACCAGTTACCCAGTACGACAGTTTAGCAAACTGTTGGTTTCAGCCACTCACCCACCTCTCCAATGGGCCCTGAAATTATTGCATTAAACTTATAATAAACATTTAAGTTTAATGTCTTTTTAAATAAACCTAAAAAGAACTTGTTTAAAAATTCAAAACCCTTGTTGGGCTTAACTTCAATTTAAATTTGCAACCACGTTTGCTTACTCATTTTTAAAATGAAGTGGCACAAAAGTATAAAATCAATTCAATTTAGCAAAGGTTTCACCCTTTTTTAAAGATTTATTTTAAAATAAAAGGGAGACGTTATCTCTCCCATTCCTATATAGCCAAAGTAATCAACCAACTACGCTATAACTGATCTCGCTAAGAAATTAACTCTGGTACACCATAGTGCTTATCCCGCGTAGGTCAAATTCAAGTTTCAACTCTACAAGTTGGCTCTGAGAGCCAATTTTAACATCACATTTACCTTTATGATGGGCAATAAAAGCGCATTGCTCAGCTTGAACTGGATCATGTCGACAAATATCAATAAGACTTTCGACAACGAAATCAAACTTATTGACATCGTCGTTAAAAAGTACCAAACAGTAATTATTAAGGGATTTGTACTGTCCCTGAAAATTATCCGATGGCATATCTTTTGGCTTACCCCTCATAATCAACGTATTTACCTGCAAAGATAACTATTTTTTCTCAACTTCAATAGCAACAACTTCAGCACCAGAAATACCGCTTGCAATCAGGTTGTCTTTGATACGATTAGCATCCTCTTTAGTTGAATAATTTCCAATTGAGTAGACTACCTGACCCTGCTCGTTTGATTTACGAAAAATATCTTTCCCCGAAGCCATTGCCTTAACGGTTTGGAATATGCTATCGGGGATTTTGTTTGGGTACTTTCCGATTTGAACAATGTATAATTTCCCTTTAACTAATGTTGTATCTAACATCACCTTGCTTTTCGGAATACCAGTTTTTTCCTTCTCCTGCTTACCCTCCATTGACTGTGCTCTACTTACGGGTATTGTTTTTCCATCTACCCACGCCGCAATAAATGCATCCTTAAATCCCTTTGATCGGACTATAGCTAAGGCCCTATCCGCTTCAATAAACTTTTTAAATCGTCCAATAAAGTATTTCGATACTTTTGCACCAGCCACCCTTTCGATTGACACAGGAATCATTCCTTTAAAAGAGGATACATCTAAAGATTTACTAAATGCCCCAAGTTGAATCTTATAGAGAACTCCAGCAGGATAGGATTCATTAACAGGGATAGGGTTCTGAGTATCATAGGATGATTTGTCGATAACCTGAAAAATTAAAGATTCGTCGTTTTTAATTTGAATGTTCTCTGAGTTGATATTACTGGTTTGCACCTTTGATATTCCAATATTCTGCTTGGCTTCGGGTTTTACTTCAAGAGGTTCTTCCTTATCCTCCTTAGTCACTACAGGAGGCAGAGGGTCCCCGAAAGCAATCTTCTCCAACCTTAGTACCTTACTTGTTGATTGCTGTTCAAACATATTCATACCCCATGTTCGGGCAAAAGCCAGCTCTAACCTTAAAATTCCAATCTCATTAAGGAGCGATGCTTCGTAAAGGCTTTCAGTTCTACCGTCATCGCTGAGATTATTCCTTATCGTTGTAGAAGTCCTAAAATGATTGTTTGCTCTATCAATCTCGGCTCTTGCATCGTCACCGTTGTTATTGCCACTTTTTACAATAGCCACCATAACACAATCGGAGTAGATTTTATACTTTACATCAAACCATTTAGATACAATACCATTAAAGGTATTCATTGCTGCAACCATCTGCTTATAAAGAGTACTACACTTTGCGGTAGAATCATTCTTCTCGATACAAATACCATACTTGGCTTTAGTGGATACCACTTCATCTCTAGCTGAATTAATTTGACCCTGTAGTTTTTCAACCTGAGTCAGTTTAGTAATCTCATCGCTGCGAAAAACAGTTGGTGCGAATTGAGCCTGATATAGATAATCGGGATTATCATTCGTAAATGTTGAATTAGTTGTTCCTTGAGGAATTCGCTTACCCGTAAGATACTCCTGTTCAATTTGACTTGCTTGGGCGAATAGTTTATCAGCCTGACTTTGCGCATCAAGTAAACCGTTTTCCACTTTCACAACTTTTGACTCTAAGCTCTTGCGTTCCTCGGCGGTAGTTACATAATCAAACCTCTCTCTTAATTTCTCTAGCTTAATCCTAAGCGAATCGGTTTCCTTTTGTTTGCTAAATCCTTTAGTGATAACCCGGATGTATTCAGGATCATTCTCAACCGAATTGAAGGATGCCGATTTTAGTATTGGTTTGGTTTTAGCATTCGGGGCTAGTTCTCTATCCTGAGGGCCATTATCATCCTTAATATTCTTAATGATTTTATCCTTACCCGTTTTAAGCAACGCAATGTCCTGAACCTCATCAACAGTTGTAAAGGATCGTTGAATTGGATTGTTATCAACTTTATACATTACAACATCAACACTATCGCCCTCACAATTACGGTTTGTAGCAAAACATGCCAAACTATCTTTTGAATCAGGGACGTAGAGGATATCATCATAAGGGGAACAAAATGGGAATCCTAAATTTTCAGGATTACTCCATTTCTTTGCTCCAGCATCGAATATACTCCGGTAAATATCATATCCGCCCATACTATAATGACCCTTTGATGCAAAATAAAGGGTAATACCATCGGAAGCGATATAAGGGAAATCCTCATCCTCTGAGGTATTTATTACTTCGCCTAAATTCTCGGGTTTACTCCAGTATCCATCATCCAATCGTTTTATCCGATAGATATCCTTACCAAAAATGGTGCTTTTTCCGAAGCTAGAATAGTAGATATAATCACCTGTCTGAGGATTGCTTGGGTATAAAATAACTGAACCCTCATTCTGTTTCTGATCAGTTTCCGATTTCAGATTATCGGGCGTAGTAACAAGCGATCCAGATTTTGGTATTATTGAATAGTATTGGAAAAAATCGTTCATTCCAACTCGCTTCTTGTCGACTATTTGAGGTGAGTAAATGTATTTTAGAAGAGAATTACCATTCTCGCAAAAGTTCAAATACTTCTCAATCTCAATTGTTTTGATATCCTTGGAGCCTCCGTTAATCGTGAATCGACGATAGAAGTCAATTGCCTGATCGAAACGATACGTTTTACGGTAAGCCTCGGCCAGATAAAAATAAACCTTATTGGGAACTTCTCCTGCTGATGCCTTCGATAGGTAAGGGATTGCTGCATCCACCTTTCGTCCTGAATTCATAATACAAACACCTAGTGCATAGCTATAGTAGTAGTCCCGTGGGTAGCTATCGCGAAGTTCCTGAAAATATGGTAGCGCTTTAGCATAATCCGCTTTATTAAAGAGTGAATCGGCTAGGATACGAGCCTCCGATCGTCCCCCAACAACTTGAATTTCCTGTGCTAAAACAATCGATGTGCTAAGTATTAAAAAAAGGGTTGAAAAGTATCGATAAATATTCATGGATAGATGCTGATTAAATGAATTATCCTGTAAAAATAACACAAAATTTGGGGTAAACGAACGCTTATTTTTGTGAGTTTGAGTTTATAAAATATTAAACACTAAAAGTCAACAATACCATTGGCAACACGGCAATATCAAATATTTATTTTTTGTAAAAGGTCATCATCATCTGTTCTGCTTTGGGAGGAAAAAGCCTTTCAGAAATGATTACTTGGCATTTTAAATAAAATTCGTTGATCCTCGTTCAATAACAAAAGAACAAGAATCAACGAATTATGATTTTAAATTTAGCCTTTAGTCATCTCAATGAACAACACTTTGGTAATTTTTAATAAATTTGACTTCTCAAAAATCAGTATTTAAATGAAGTATCTAGATCTTGAAGGAGCCATCAAAAAAAGCAGTTCCAAACTCCTGAAAAAGTTACCCGGTTTTGTAGTCAAATTGATTATCCGAATTGTTAAGCAAGATAGAATCAATCAAATCCTCACGAAGCACTCCGAAAGT
>JAYTVX010000072.1:0-27205 GCA_043743775.1 Bacteroidales bacterium
GGTTGCCACGTCCACTTGAAATGGTTGCCGTTAACGACAAGTTTGGTGAAAGTGGAAAACCTGATGAACTGCTAAAGAAGTTTGGTTTAGAAGCACCAAATATTGTTGATGCAGTAAAAAGAGTAATGGCTCGTAAGTAGTTCTCCTTTATCATTATGAACAATTATAGCGATAAGGAGTTACTTGAAATGTATCGTGTTGGCGATACTCAGAACTACGCTTTTAATCTTATCGTTCGTAAGTATCAGGAGAGAATTTATTGGCATATTCGCAAAATCGTTATCAATCATGATGATGCAGATGATGTCGTACAGAATACTTTTTTGAAAGTTTGGGGTGGTTTACAGAATTTCCGGGAGGATTCCCAGCTATACACTTGGTTATACCGTATCGCAACCAATGAAGCGCTTACCTTTCTTAAGCGAAAGAAAACAAAGTATTTTCTACCACTCATCGATGTCGAGCAGCAGCTTTCAAACTCAATTGAGAGCGATGCTTACTTTGATGGAGACGAGTTGCAAGCGAAACTTCAGATAGCGGTTCTTAAATTACCGGAAAAACAGCGATTGGTATTTAATATGAAATATTTTGATGAGATGAAGTACGAAGAAATGTCAGAAATCCTAGGAACTTCGGTCGGTGCACTTAAGGCATCGTTTCATCACGCAGTTAAAAAAATTGAAAAATTCTTTGAGGAGGATTAAACCCTTCTCTTATGATAATGTCTTAACAACAAGAGATTAAAGAAAAATGAACAATTTAGAAGAATTTGAACCCAGACTTACAAACGTTAGCAAGGAGAGCCCGTATAGGGTTCCTGAGGGGTATTTTAACTCCTTGCCATCGAGGGTTCAGGCTTTCTGCAAAAAGCAGGAGGTTGAGGCACAAAAGGTTAGTTGGATAGTTACATTTAAACCACAGTTAACTCTTGCCGCTAGTATTTGTCTGTTTCTTTTACTTGCAGGTACAGGTTTTTACTATACAGGACATACAAATAATTTGAGTCTTTTCGAAAGAACTGACTACATTAAAATCGTAGTGGAAAGTGGAACCGAATTTGATGAAATACAGCTATACGAAGCCGTAACCAATGGTGTCAAGAAAGAGGTAGTCAAAAAACCGATGAACGATGAGTTAATCGATTACCTGCTTTACGATAATTTTGAAAACGGAACACTTTTAGAAAAACCCAAAGATATTAAACCTTGATACGCACAAAAAAAATACTATTTTTTGTCATCTGTTTTATGCTAGTTTCATTCGCGTGTAAACCTAAGCATGAGAAGAGCGAAGAGATGCTAAAGGCCGAGAAAGTAGCCTTTTTTACAAAAAAACTCAATCTTACTCCAAAAGAGGCTGAAGGTTTCTGGCCTGTATACAATGAGTACTGGAAACGAAAAAACCAGATTATCGATAATAAACGTACTGCGATGAAATATTGCTCAAAGAATATTGAGCATATGACCGATGAAGAGATTATTAAGTACTCCGATATGTATATTAATTTTCAGAAATTGGAATCGGATCTTTTAATTGAATTTAACGAGAAATTCAAGAAGGTGCTCCCGCCAGCAAAGGTTCTAAAGCTATATCAAACCGATTACGATTTTAAAACCTATCTTCTACAGCAGATAAAAAAATCGGGGAATAATTAATTTAAGTGCTGAGTGGCCTGTTTCGGTTGACGAAACGCTATTTTCGATTGATAGATAGTATCTTTAAATTTCAATTTTAACGATTTGCAACGTTTACCTTAACCAACGATAGTTATATTTGCCACGTTACCAACTTAAGCAAAAGGTATGATAGGTGTAGAAGTAAACAAAGGAACTGCTGAAGCCGTAATGGTGCTAGAAGATATTTTTATTCCGGGTACAAAGCAAACTCCAGAAATCTCGTGTAATAATGTCTCCGGAGAGGTCTCGTTTAAAGGCAATTTTATTGCAAGTAATCCCAGTGAATTGATTGAACCAATTCAGAAATGGCTTTACGCATTTATTAAGATTAAGAAATCTGCTGCAGTAACGCTCGCATTTCACTTAACCTACTTGAATGGTTCCTCCGGAAAATCGCTATGCAAGTTATTCCAGCAAGCGGAGGAGATTCAGGATAGAGGTTCAAAAGTGAGCATTCAGCTCTACTATGAGGACGATGATGTCGATATGTTCGAATGGTGCAAGGAGATGAAGAATAGCTACCATCTGCAATTTAACTTGTCGAAGATTAACTAAAAATTATAAGTCCGTATTAATTCTTTCTGATTTTATTCTGAAAAAAGCAAGAAGTATGAGGCTTTTCCGTTAATTAATCGGCCTGCATAGTAATCCTCAGCCACAAGGGATCACATTCGAAAATTCGAAGATTTTTTGACTATGACACTTTGATAATTTCAATTCTATTCACTCAGTGTAGCTAGCTCTTTCCTTAGTGATTTTTGTATTGGCTTGAGTTGGATGTTAAGTTCTTCGGTAAGGATTTTTGCTTCACGCAGATTCTCTTTTTTATCTTCTAACTTTTCAAGTTTCAAAAGTAATCCGGCTATGTTATAGATTTTAAACTGTTTGAAGGCTGGTTTCATCTTATGTGCTGTTGCCGATGCAGCTCTAAGGTCTTTCGTACGAATTTGGTTGTTAATGTCGATGAGATTATGGTCCGTATTATCCAAGAAAGTTGAAAGAATTAGCCTAACCGATTGGATGTCGCCATTTGAAAAGCGATAGATATCAGTTAAGTCGTACCCATCATCTGTGTTTGCTTCGGGCAGGACTAAAGAATCCGAAGTTTTTTGTGTTTGTATAAATGGTTCAAGGACTTTAACCAGTTCTGATTCGGAGAAGGGTTTTATTAGATAACCCGAGAAACCTCGATCAATAAAATGATTGGGATTGTCAATCATGCTATTGGCTGTAATCGCGATAACGGGGATAGAGTAACCGCGTTCGTTTATCAAATCAACAATATCATAACCACTAATTCCGGGCATGTGGATATCAGTAAATATAATGTGATACTCATTTTTCGATATCAATTCTGAAACCATGCTAGGGTTGCCTGTCGAATCGGCTAATATCCCTAAAGATTTAAGAAGTTCCAACGAGATAATTCGATTTACCTCATCATCATCAACCACCAGTACATGAACGTCTTGTTTAATAATCAGTTGTTTCGCAAATTCCAATTTCTTTTCGACCAGTTCTCCTTTTAATCGGTAGGGGATTGAAATTTTTATGGAAGTGCCCTTATCTGGTTGACTCTCGATGCTCACCTCGCCTCCTTGAAGCTCTGTTAACCGTTTAACTATGGTGAGACCAAGTCCAGTGCCTCCATATCGTCGGGTTGTACTTGGATCGGCTTGAGTAAACTCCTCAAAAATCAACGATTGCTGTTCGGGTGAAATTCCAATCCCCGTATCGTTCACAGCAACCTGAATCTTAATGAAATCATCGGTGATATCGGTATACCTAGCGATGATGGACACTGAGCCCTTATCGGTAAATTTAATCGCGTTACTCAGAAGGTTTAGCACTATCTGCTTTAGCCGGAATGGATCGCCCCATATGGTCAAATTCAATTGGTTCTCCTCGATGAGTTCGAGAGCTATTCCTTTTTCATTTGCCTTTTCGTGAAGGGTATTAATTGATTCCTGAAGAACTTCAATGATTTTAAAGGGTAGATTTTCGATTCTCATCTGTCCCGCTTCAATCTTCGAAAAATCGAGAATGTCGTTAATAACATTTAAAAGATGATCGGACGATGAAGTAAGCAGTTTAATATAATCCTCTTGCCTAGGATTCATATTGGTTTTCCTTATCTGGCGGGTAAGTCCGATTATTGAGCTGAGAGGAGTTCTGATCTCATGGCTCATATTGGCCAAAAACTGTTCTTTCACCTTCAACAGTTTCTCTGCATATTTTTTAGCCTCATAAAGTTCATTGCGATAATAGTTGCCCTTTGTGATATCTCTAAATATAATAGCAAGAAAAAGCAGTAACATAATAAGAGCAGCTCCACCAAGTGCAAGTATAATGATTGTTGATTTATGCACAACCTCCTCAGCGCTATTAGAACGTTTGTAGGATTGTGATAGTTCCTCCCGCTCAAGAAGTGAAACGATTACCCGAATCTGATCCATTAGCTCCTTATCGCTTTTGAGCAGCTCCAGCTCCTTAATACTCGCAAAATCTCGAGCACTTTCTTGTTCTCCTCGTATTTGGTTCAGAATACCAATCACGCTGCCCACCAAGCTATCTGGGACATATCCTGATCGAACAATAGTATCGATACGAGTTTCAACATTTACTTTGGTAACAGTGCTATCAACCTTTTCTTTTCCCGAAATCCAATTTTTAATCTTCCCAAAAAAACCGGTGTTTTGATTCGGCGACCGTTCAATTACAGTATCCTTTTTTGAGGTGGTAGTGGTTGTCGATCGAGCAATAATGGGCTTTTTCAAGTTTGAAGTTGCCTGAACCTTGGAAATCTCTTCAAGTGCCCTTTCGTAGAATACAGATGACCGTTCTACTTTCATGAGATCAATAAACTCATTTAGCACTTTCTCTTTTCGCTCAAGAAGATGTTTAATGGTTCTGATCTTTAATCTTTGGCTTTGGCTATCTTTCGTTAAGCTGAGTAGGGTGTCAACTTTGTCGTTGATCTTTAGTAGAAATGAAAAATAAACATTGAGGTAATCATCATTTCGGGTAAGGTTATAGGCTCGTATATTACTCTCGGCTTCGTAAATATCGGCAAGGGCCGAATTAAGCGTAATCAACTTTTTATTAGGATGCGATAGTGATTGCTTGGTTTTTGAAAGTTCAACAAACCCGTTGTATGTGATTGATATGGATGCAATTGCAAAGGCAATGATGATGGCGAAACCCGCCAATACTTTTGGTTTAATCCAGATTCGAATTGGTCCTTCTACCTTTGACATCTAGCGAATATTGATTTCAGCTAATTTATACCAATTTTTCTTTCAAATATGCACGATCTCGAAATATTGAAATTTGTATGAACCTGATCGACTTTCATTACCATTTTAATATCTAACCTTCTACACTTTAGTTAAGAAAAAGAACTAAAATGATAAGAGTGAAAGCGAGTCGGTGTTTTAAGGATTATAGAATGTCTTAGAATTTGGGTAAAAATAAAAAAGGGGAAAGCGTTAGCCTTCCCCTCTAAAAGAGTTAATATACAGCAATTACTCTACAATAATTACGAGGTATTTCGATGCACTCCAGAACTTAGTTGCATCCAGTATTTCAATCCGCTCAAAAACGCCCTCTTGATTTGCAACTAGCTTATAGGAATCGGTTGGGTGAACGGTAATAATTTTAGCCTTTTTAGCTGATAGTGGAATAGTTTTTAATGCGGTAATGTCAGCCTTAGTGAAATAAGTTTTATCGAAATCATCCTTCAACTTGCTAGTTCTGCCTAAGCCAAGAAACCCACCAGTTTTATCGATAATCTTATTCAATTCTAGTTCTTTTTTTGTTCCAAAAGCATAATAAGCAGTATTTATCGTTTCTACCTGCTTACTAACGGTTTCGGTTAGCTGAGCTTTTTGGGTATTAAGAGTATCAACCTTAGCGTTTAGGACTGTAACTGAAAAGTCCATTTGGGTGAGTTTTTCCTTAAGTACAGATATCTCAGCATCCCTTTCCTGAATGGTTTGGTTTGTTTGAGCGATCATCTTCTCAAGTTCTGTAATCTTGAGATTTGATGCCTTAAGTTTATTGTTTATGAATTGGATCGTGCGCTTGTTTTTAGCCATCAATTCATTGATGGTTTTAATATCCTCGTTAATCTGGTCGCGAATATCCTGCTTAAGTTCTGTTCCAGTTGTAGTGTTCTTCGAGATGATATTTTCCTTCTCTTTAATTAGGGCAAGATTGGATTCAATCTCATTTATCATCTGGAAGTACCCATTAATAGTGGAGTCTTTAGCTCTTGTCTCAGAGCGTAAGGCCTGATTCTCTTTGGTTAGAAGCTCAATTTGCTTCTTTTCTTTTTCCTTGCAACTAGTGGCTGCTATAGCAAGAGCCAATGATGCGATTAAAAATATTCTGTTCATAATTTTTCTGTTTTTTAGGTTTAGTGCGAATACTATTCCAAAAAGGATGACTTGATCAAGAATGTTTCTATATGTATGAATATCAGATATATAAAAATATTTGAGCTGTTGTATCCTAAACTTTGATTCTTATTATTGTGTATGTAAATCAACAATTTGGGGTGGGAGGGGTGGCTAAAAGATAATTAACAATCTAGATACTTGGAGATAATAGAATAAAATTCATCGGGGTCGATTGGTTTTGAAATGTAATCGCTGCATCCGACCTTTAACGATTGCATTCGATCATCGTTAAGCACATATGCTGTTTGAGCAATAATAGGAAGATTTATTCTGAACGATTTTATTCTTTGTGCGGCCTCATATCCCGACATGAACGGGAGTTTTATATCCATTAACACTAGATCAATCTTATCGATTGTTTGGCAAAAGTTAATTGCTTCTTCGCCTGTCTTTGCCGAAATTATCACAAGACCAGTTTCCTTAAGTAAAGCCTCTATATACTGAAAGTTGATAGGTTCATCCTCAACTACCAGTATAACCTTATTCCGCCAACGATTATCATTAATAACTTGCATACTAGATATCCGTCATAAATTGAAATGAAAGAGGAGAAATATTTTTATCGTTAGTTTTTAGAAATTGCTCCCAATGATTATTGTAATGCATTTATTAATAGAACTATAACTCAAATATTAGAGAGCGATTATCGATTGCTAAGATAACTTGCATTTTAATTATATCAAACAAGCATTAATAATATGTTAGTTGTTTGAATTAAAGCGAACCTAATGTTGAGAAAAGAAGAAAGTTTAAAGTAATATTTTCATTAACATTTGTGAAAGGGACTTACGAATTTTTGTACTAATTATATTCCAATATTTGCTACTCCTAACATGTGATCTCGATTCTAATTCTCATTTAGATAAGTCTATCAGAGCATGTAAAATGCAATTATACAGGACTTTAGATGATGGTTTACTTCGAGTTCATGATAAATTACTATATTTGTTCTCAATTTTTTAATATCATGGCTAAAGTTGATAGTGTGGGTAATAGTTTTTATCTCTGGATTGAGGGTGTCGCTGATAGCGTATTCGACTATTGGGAAACCCACAAAGTTGGAATTCTTGGAACGATCGCGGTACACCTATCGTTGGCTATTGTGCTATTAGTTGTTAAAATGAACTCTAATCCTACGCCACGAATGGTTGAGGTTGAGGTTAATTTTAATAATGAGTTGCTGCCAATCACTGAGGAGCAAAAGGAATTTATGGATAAAGAAGCATTAGCCGTTGCTGAACTTCTCCACCATGGACTTGAGGCAGATGCCATAAAGAACGTAGCTGTTGATGCTGCATCAACTGAGCTGAATCCAACGCTTCAGGATGATAAAGGGATTAACGCATCAGACCTATATCGAGAAGCAGGGATGGTTAAACAACGATTAACCGAGAATAAAGATGTCTACCAAAAGACTTTACTTAATGGTCAGGAGGAAATCCCGAACACTCCAGTTAAAAACACAGCTCCTAAAGACGAAAGTAAATTTAAAGGACCCGCAGTGATTTCATATTTTTTGGAAGGGCGTAAAGCAATTGTTCTGCCAGTCCCATCCTATAAATGCCAGTTTGGAGGGCAAGTGGTTGTTGATATTGAGGTTGGACGCGATGGAAAAGTTATAAAGGCTACTATTGACTCAAAAAACTCTTTGAACGACGATTGTATCGATAATGCTGCAATTGCAGCTGCCAACGATAGTTTCTTTACAGTTTCGACCGATTCTCCTACAAAGCAAAAAGGCAGTGTGACTTACCTGTTTGTTCCCCAATAGTTTAAAAAGCAGCCATTAGAAGGTTTATATCTCTCGATGGGATATTATAAAGCCTGCCTAAATAGTTGTTGGTAAGGATTCCATTAAAGATATAAACGCCGTGCCTAAGCCCAGAATCGTCCTTTAGCTGAGATTTGATTCCGCCTGACTCCCCAATTTCGGTGAGTAAAGGAGCGAAAACATTGCTCATTGCAATGGATGCAGTTCGAGCCACTCTTGACGTAATATTCGGAACGCAGTAGTGGATTACATCATGTTTAATGAATGCAGGGTTGCTAATGTCACGCATTTCTGATGTTTCGAAACAGCCGCCCTTATCAATACTTAAATCAATAATTACGGAGCCCTTCTTCATTAATTTAACGAGTGCCTCAGAAACAATAAATCCACCTTTAATCTCCTCGGGGGTTAGGGTGCCAATTACTACATCGGCGGTTTTTAGAACCCGTTCCAGAACCTGAGGGTGAAAAATAGATGTGAATAGCCTCTGGCCGAGTATATTCTGAAGATCGGTCAATCTTTTTATTGAGTCGTCGAAAATTTTTACCGTTGCGCCTAGGCCTAGCGCTGCTCTGGCCGCGAATTCAGCTGCAGTTCCGGCACCAAGAATCACAACCTCTGTTGGTGTAATACCTGTTACACCCCCAAGCATCACCCCTTTGCCTTTATTAACATTGCTGAGGTATTCAGCTGCAACCAGAATCGATGTGCTACCCGCAATTGAACTCATCGCCCGTACAAGTGGGAAAGCCCCATCCTGATCGAGAATGCTTTCGAATGCAATTGCTGTGATGCGCTTTTGCATTAGATTACGTAGGTATTGACCTGCCGAGCTATTAAGATGTAGGGAGGAGATAATTACTTGACTCTCTTTAAGGAATTCTGTTTCATTGAGTAGAAGTGGTGCAACCTTTAGTATAATTTCGCTCTTATAAACCTCTTGCTGTGTCTCAACTATTTGCCCTCCACGTTCGCTGTAATCTGAATCGGTGTAGTTTGCTCTGTTGCCTGCTCCCTTCTCGATGATTATTTCATGCCCTTCATCAACTAGCATTTCAACAGCCTCGGGGGTAAGTGGAATTCGACATTCTGAAGTATCCGACTCCTTTGGTATTCCAACTGTAATGCGCTTATTTTTTTTGCCAGTCTCCAGCATTTCCTCCTGTGGCATTAATCCCTTTGAGAAGGGGAATTGAGGTGTGGGTTTTGATAATCTTCCCATCTTATATGATTTTAGACATCAATGTCATATGAAATATTTCAATTTGAAAGGTAAAGGCACCGTATGCTATTTAATGCCTTTATGTAAAGCTGCTTATAAATATATGGCAAAGTTTATCTATAATCAACTCAAATCTAAAAAAAAACTTTGATAGGCAAATAGTCAATTGCATAAAAGTCAACCTTTATGAGATTCTAGATACTATCCTTACCCCATCGTTGTTTGCAATTATAGATATTTTACACACATCATCAACTGGAAGTATTTCTTCGATTAGCTCTGGCCATTCAATTAAGCATAATCCTTCCAACTTATAAAAATATTCCTCGTAACCAAAGTCAAAAACTTCCTCGATTTTATTTATTCTGTAGAAATCAAAGTGGTAAATTGGATTAGCATTTTTATCGCGATACTCATTCACTAACGCAAATGTAGGACTTGCAACATTGTCCTTAACTCCTAATTCGTGGCAAATGGTTTTGATTAGTGTCGTTTTGCCAACACCCATGCTCCCATAAAAACATACGATTCGGCTTTTTCCAATCATTTTCAAGACACCCCTTGCTGCCTCTTTTATCTCTGAAAGTGATTTTATCGTAATCTGTTCCATTAAAACATAAATTTCAAATATCAATAAACAAATATTATTTTATCCTTCTAAAGGTTTTAACTCAATAAATGGTATTAGCATCTCTTCAAGCGAAATTCCTCCATGCTGAAAGGTGTTCTTGTAATACTTTGCAAAGTGATTATAATTATTTGGGTATGCAAAAAAATCGGTATTGAGTGCAAAAATGAACGAAGAGCTGACATTCGGTTTGGGAAGATGAACTTCCTCGGGCTTTCTTATTTCAAATACCTCTTTGGGGTTGTAGCTCAGATTTTTCCCAAGTTTGTACCTCAAGTTGGTAGATGTAGCTTTATCGCCAATCACCTTAACTGGGTTTTGTACCCTTATTGTTCCGTGATCAGTGGTGATAATCAATTTTATTTTTTGACCAGCAGCCTCCTTGAGTAGAGCCCACAAATCGGAATGGAGGAACCAGGATTTGGTGATTGAAAGATAAGCTGCATCGTCAGAAGCCAATTCTTTCATCATCTCCATTTCTGTACGAGCATGTGAGAGGATATCCACAAAATTGTAAACCAGAACGGTTAGATTCCTTTGTAAAATTTCTTTAAGATTATCAACTATTTTCTGCCCAGGTTTAAGTGTGTTGCTTTTTTCATAGTACCATTTGTAGTTTTTCCCCAATCGTTGCAATAGTTTGCCTAACAACACTTCCTCGTTGAGGTTTTTCCCCTCCTCCTCTTCATCAAATACCCATAGTTCGGGGTAAAGTTTTTGAATCTCAAGAGGCATTAACCCTGAGAAGATAGCATTACGGGCATACTGAGTTGCAGTGGGTAATATTCCACAATACAAACTCTCATTCTCAACCCGCCAAAGAGTTGAAATTATTGGCTCGATTGCTTTCCATTGGTCGAAGCGAAAGTTATCGATAAGCACGAAGAGGACTTTTTGCCCCGAATCGATTGAAGGAAATACCTTGTTCCGGAATAGGTTTGGAGAGATAAGCGGTTTATCGGCCGATTCTGAAGCGAACCAGCTCTGATAATTATTCTTAACAAACTTGGCGAATTCACTATTGGCTTCATTCTTCTGGAACTCTAAAACCTGGGCTAAACCCGGATCGTTCAAATCGGCAAGTTCCATATTCCACATCACCAACTTTCGTAAAATTTCTGTCCAGTCTGAAAAATTTCGTGCTGAACCTATCATCTGAGTGATTTTTCCGAATTCAGCTCGATAGTCTGATGTTGTTTTCTCACTTACGAGCTGGCGGTTATGGAAATTTTTCTTAATCGAAAGGAGTACCTGCTTAGGACTAACGGGCTTAATAAGATAGTCGGCAATTTTTGAACCAATTGCCTGATCCATAATATTCTCCTCCTCGCTCTTGGTTATCATCACAACCGTAAGTGCAGGTTTAATCTCCTTAATTCTAGTTAACGTTTCAAGGCCACTTAATCCTGGCATATTTTCATCCAGAAAAACAAGATCTATATCATTTGCCCTAACGATATCCAGTGCATCGTGTCCATTATTCGAAGTAAGCATGGCATAGCCTTTCTGTTCAAGGAAAATGATATGAGGTCTCAGGAAATCAATCTCATCGTCAACCCATAGAATTGTAACCTTCATACCAATGTAGCGTTTTAGTCTTACTTATATGTTGCTTTGAAAAAATTGAGGTAATCGGCTAGCGATTTATCCTCCATGAACAAAGTGTAATTCCCTGTGCTAATTATAAAAATGCTATATTCATTAGGCTTCAGCGGATTTAACAGTCCCTCTTTTCGGATTGCCGCTTGGTAGTACTCCATAGCCTGTTTACTATCCTTGAATTTTTCAACCCTAATCAGCTCAAAGAATTCGTTGAAGGGTTGGTTGTTTACCGATAAGTCGATATTGATAAAAGCATCAACGTTAAACGAAACGATATTAAACTTAAGCTGATTCATGTTTGATTTCTTCGGAACCATAATAATCAGAAGATGTTCTCCTGTAGGTTGATTGTATGCCACAGCGGTTTTGACCACAATAGTCGTGTCAACCTGCTTTGTGGTGTCGATGGTCTGTCCCGATACAAGCTGAAGTTCCTGCTTTCGTATGTAGGCCAAAATATTAGTTGCTGTCTCAGATACTTCGGTTTTCGGATATTTCATAACAACCTCATTCAAAGCAGTTCTGAACGAACGTAGGTCTAAAGATTTACCGATACATAGCGATTTAAGTAAGCTAAACTGAGGTTCAAGTTTTGAACCTTTATATTTAACCAATCCCAAATCTATTTTCTCTAGAGCTTTCGTGAATTCGCCATTTAGGTAAAGATTGTAAGCATCTTGATAGAACTGATTCACTTCATTATTTTTTTCCGATAACTCCTTGATGTAATTAGGATTTGTAAGCATCATAGCATAGGTACTATTCGGGTAGCGAGAAACAATGATATCCTTGTACTTTTGAGCATTAGCTGCATTATTGGTGAAAATGCTCACCTGGTATAAATTATAGTATGCTCTTAGCGAATAAGGGTTGTCGGGAAATCGCTGGGCAAACTTTTCAAAAGCTTTAACGGTTTCTGAATAATCCTTCAAATCGTTTTGGTAAACTTCTCCAACCTTAAACATCGCCTCAATAATCCGGTTGGTCGATAATTTCATTAGAGAGTCACTATTTGGTAAATCCTGTAAATAGTATTCAGCTGTTTTATTCGATATAACCTTCTGTGGATTCTTGCTTGTATCTGATGCTGCAAGTTGATTTGTGGTCCCAAAATCAACGGTTGATATCCGTTTATTCTTTCTTCGCCAATTGTCCTCTAACTTGCGTTTGCCCCATCTCATCTGGAATTCCGATTGTCCAAAGCTGAGCTGAGCCTGATTATAGAAATACCATTTACCGCTTTGAGTTTCATCCTGATGAGAACGCTGATTTTGTTGATAAAGTTGTGAGCGTTCACGTTCCTCATTCTCTTCGGCAATCCTTTTCTCATCCTCAGCTCTTAGCTTGTTGATAATGTTTGCGATGAGTTGATCTCTTTCAATTGTAGGCATCTTTGCAACTCGTTGAAGACTATCCTCGCGGCTAATCGTGTTCAAGTTTTCTACCAGCTTGTTCAAGTTGCGAGTTTTGATTTCCAATTTTTGGTAGTCGGGGAAGGTGTTATCGAGTGAAGTTAGCGCGCTATCGTAGTATGCCTGAGATTGGGTGTAGTTGGGTTTTGCAAAGTAGTAATCCGCTAAATTATAGTACGATAACCCTTTCTGGTAATTATTGCTTGTGCTTTTTGTAGCGGATAGTTTGAAGTACTCAATGGCTTTTTCGATATTTCCTTCGGATTTCTCGATGTTCCCTAATGCAAAATAAATTTGATCGAGGTAATCCTTGTTTTTCTCATCCTTCGATAGCTTAATTAGTAGCTTCTTCATATCATGCTCGTTGCTAGAATCCTTTATGATTGATGCTATTCCAATTTTTGCATTAAAAGCCATTTCGTAGGGTGGATTCATTTTCAGAACCTTGGCGAAATATTTTGTGGCATCATCAATCCTATCCATTTTAACCGAGAGTTGTGCAAGGAGGTATGTAAGCCTTAGTCTTTCGAACTTGGAAGATGATTTCTCGAGAGTTCGCTTGATGAAAGGAATTGCTTCGGTGTATTTTGCTTGCTTTGCATAGAAAAAAGCCCAGGTTGATGTATAAAGATATTTGAAATTATTAGTGTCGGGCTTTTTCTTATTCGATTCTATTGATCTTAGTTTATCCTCAGCCGTTATGAAATCGCCATTGATAATGCTAATACGAGTCAACCACAGTTGTGCTTCAAACCAGATGGGTGTATTCGGAAATTGAAGCAGGATGTACTCGAATGTTTGAGTTGATTCATCGAAAACCCCTTTCCACGCTCGTGATTTCCCAATGAGTAGCCATGCCTCACGTGTCCACTTGACAAATTCGGTCTGGTTAAAGAAGTTTTTTTCCTTTGGGGTAAGAGCTCCTTTTCCCCGTTCAGGTTTTACAGTAATAGAATGCTTTCTTATAAGATCGGTGCATTTTTTGATAGCTCGATCCATATCCCCTCCAACAATACCTGTTACCTGATTATCCCCAATTAAAAGAACCGGAAGGGGAGCTGAGAAGTTGTATTTGTAAGTTACATCAACCTTGCGAAGGCTCTTTTTATAGCTCTCATTGGCATTAAAGTAGTAGTTGTAGTATGATGTAAGATTATGATAGCCTCGACTCACCACAGTATTCTTCTTGGTTGAGCAGGAAAAAATAATCAGCAGTACAAGTGTGCTGAATAGGAATATAAAATTTATACGTTTCAATCTTAAATTGTTTTGATATCTAAACTGTAAAATACATCCATTATTTTATTGAGAACGATAAAAATCGCTAATTCTACAATGGCCTACAATATTACAAAATATAGTTGAAAGTAATTTGACGAGTTGATTTCTAGTTAAAATCGCATTACCTGAATGAATTGTAATACGTTGAATAGGTATATGCTAGATATTTTTTTAAGTTTATGGGGTAGGAATATATTCGAAAGTTGCAAGGTAATAGTATCTCGCTGCTTAGCTTAATGGTTTGATTATACCGTGTAAGTAATTATTCTTTGTAAACGGATTAGATATTTCATTTTACCCTTAAATAAACTTGTTCACACATAAAAATAATGGATTGTTTTATCAATTATTATGCTATTTATTTTTATTAATTTCGTGAAAATTTTCAAAATCAATATATTTGTATATAAATTGCTATTATTTAGTACTAAATAAAATATTGTAACCAAAGATTAAAAATACTCTTTCAATTAAAATCAACTTGCAATTTCTGTATGGAATCAATCTCAAAGTAATTCTTAATCCAATAAAACAATATTTAATTACATGTATTACAATGTAGTATTATTTCACGACAACTAAATATTTTTAACCAAAAAAAGTTCAATTATTATGAAAAGTACAAAAACAACTTTCGGAATTATTTTAGCTGCATTGGTATTTACTTTTGCCAGCTGCAAAAAGGATTTAACAACATCTAATCTTGCTCTTGATATGTCTAAAACGGCTAAGGTTAAGGCGTATTTTTTTGCTGAGTTAGACAAAACGGTTCAAGGATTAGAGTATGCACCTAACGGAACTAAAGTATTTATTTCGATTCCTAACAGTAGCTTTAATGCTAGTGCTGTAGGAAATTATATTGATTCTGCTGTTATAAATAGCGGCATTGTCGAAATTACTGTACCAACAGTAAGTGCGGGTGTTACAGTTACAATAAAAACGTCAGAATTTACCTATGCACAAGTTCAATCGTTCGGAGCAGTTTCCTCTACAATTTCTAAGATTTTCTCTGTTACTGCTGCACAAACCATTGCAGTTTTCCCTGGTGAGAGCAAAACTAAGGAGATAACATATGATGGACAGAATATGTTAGATAATTTTGTAGAAAAAGTAACCTGTGCCTTTATCCTTAAGGCGGATATGGATGAAACCATTGCTGGCAATGAGAATGTTCCTCAAGGTACTATAGTAAGTCTATACACATCTACTTGGGCTGGAACAGCCACGGTTGGAGCAGATGGTAAAATAACAGCAATAATTCCAAAGGATGAGGCTGTAAGTATGAAATTTGAAGCTACCAAAACTCTAACTGTTCCTCCATCAAAGAAATTCCTTTACACAGGATCTATCACAGCACAATCTGTAAGTACAAGTTATGCTACAACATTAACACTTACAGGTGCTCAAAACGAAAACTAAGCATTATTCATACTTGCTAAAAAATAAAGACTTCATGAAAAAAATATTTATAATTCTTGCCGTATTCTTTTTTGGGCTAAATGCTATAGCGCAGGATAGTTTATTGGTAAATAAGCATGGAAGTGTAATCCTTCCTCAAAAAGGTGATATTGCTGTTGGTTTTGATGCCGATCCATTCCTTTTCTATATTGGCAATATGTTCAATGGAAATACTAATAATAATCTTAATCTTGGAGATAATACTTTACATTTTCGTTATTTCCTTAAAGATAATCAGGCAATTAGGTTAAGATTACGCATTGCTTCAACAAAGAATGTCAATAATTTCTATATTGTAGATGATGCAGCAAGAGCTATTGATCCACTAAGCCGCGCTCAGGTTGAGGATAGAGTAACAGATAAAAATCGACTATACAACATAGGTGTTGGATATCAGATATTTAGAGGATCAAAGAGATTGAAGGGTTTTTATGGAGCAGATATTGCTTTTTCTTATTCCCAAATCATTACTACCTACGAATATGGTAACCAGATGAGCGAACTCAATCCTAGCCCAACAACTCATTTCGGTCTTCTATCTACTAGAAACCTAGAAGTGAATAATGGTGCGTATAAAACGATTGGAATTGGTGTATTTGCAGGGGCAGAATACTATTTTATGCCAAAAATTTGCCTAGGCGCAGAACTTGGTCTTTCATATGGCCATGGTTGGGGATCTCAAGGTAATACTAAAGGAGAACAGATGGTGCTATCACAACTTATTAAGTTCGATCGTGCTGATGCTCCAGGAAATAGTAATAGTACACTTAATACTGCTTTTCCATATACCTATGGTAGTTTATACCTAATGATACACTTCTAAGTATTTGTTTTATTATAAATAAAAAAAGGTTGTCGCATTTTTGCAACAACCTTTTTTATTTATAATTCGATTAAGCCATATCAACAGCAACAACCTCTTTAATTTCGGGAACATCACGACGAATTGCCTGCTCAACACCGTTCTTCAAAGTCATTAAACTATATGGACAGCTGCCGCATGCACCGTGCAGTTTAACGCGTACAGTTAAATCGTCAGTTATTTCAACAAGCGAAATATCGCCACCATCATTCTGTAGGTAAGGGCGAATAATTTCTATTGATGAGCTTACTTTACTGAAAATTTCTTCTTTAGTTGCCATGATAATAATATTAATGGTTTGTACTCTTTATTTTAACTTCAACTTTATGGGTGGGGGGCAAAGTTTGATTCCGTTTTTCAACCTCCAGAATTAAATTATGAGCAAGCTGATCGAAAGCTTTCGCCATAGGTCCTTGACCAACTGCAACGGGGGTCCCATTGTCGCCTCCTTCGCGAATTCCTTGAACTATTGGGATCTGTCCAAGTAGCGGTAGTTTCATCCTTTCGGCAAGTTTCTTGCAACCATCTTTTCCAAAGATGTAGTACTTATTATCGGGAAGTTCCTCAGGTGTAAACCAGGCCATGTTTTCAACCAACCCAAGAATTGGGACGTTGATTCCTGGAGCGGTGAACATGCTTATCCCTTTAACTGCTGCTGCAAGAGCAACGTCTTGAGGAGTACTTATGATAACCGCACCAGTTACCTTGATTTCTTGAACCATGGTTAAATGGATATCGCTTGTTCCCGGAGGTAAATCGATGAACATATAATCAAGTTCGCCCCATGCCCCTTGATGAATTAGCTGCTTTAGTGCACTGGTAGCCATTGGGCCTCGCCAAATCAACGCATTATCGGATTGAACAAAGAATCCTATCGAAAGTAGTTTTACACCGTAATTTTCAGCGGGTTCAATCAGATCCATCCCATCTTCTTTGATCATGGTAGGTTGGGCTTGTTCCAAGTTAAACATCTTGGGGATAGTTGGCCCAAAAATATCTGCATCGATCAGTCCAACCTTTGCGCCTGTCTTTGCAACTGCCACAGCAAGATTTGCTGCAACTGTCGATTTTCCTACTCCCCCTTTACCTGACGCTACGGCAATAATATTCTTTACACGACTTACTGATGCTTTTGTTTTATATGGGGATTCTGCTTTAGGTGCGATATTTGCTTTTATCTTAATGTCAAGTACAATATCCTTACCCAGTTTCTCCTCAATTGCCCTAGTACAAGCCTTTTTGATTGAGCTAGCAAATGGATCATTTGTTTTGGTTAAGGTTAGGGTAAAGCCAACGTTCTTGTCGCTAATTACAAGTTCTTGAACCATTCCAAGGCTTATAATGTCCTTTCCGTGTTCGGGGTGGATTACTAACTTTAAAATCTCTAGAACAGTACTGCTTGATATTTCCATTTAGATGAAAATTTATTGAAATCAAAAGTAACTAATTATGCAAACTTGAATATATTTTCTTATCGAATAGTCTAAATAGTATACACTTAAAAAACACTAACAAACTAAACTAGCTCCTTGTTCGGATCCCAGAAAAGATTTTCAAAATCAACCACAAGATCATCATTAATTTTTACTCCTTCACTCTCAAGAAGTTGTTTCATGGTATCAGATCCGGGAAAATGGTGTTTACCCGAGAGCATGCCAAACCTATTTACCACCCGATGGGCGGGAATCCAATCCTCCATGCTATGACAACCATTTAATGCCCAACCAACCATTCTTGACGATTGAGCAGATCCTAAATATCTGGCAATTGCCCCATAACTGGTTACCCTTCCATGAGGAATCAGCTTTGTTATTTGGTAAACCTGCTCGAAAAAATTAGGTTTGCTGGTATTTGTGTTCAATAAAGGGTTGTTCATTGGATAGTTCAAAGCAGATATAGGTTATGGGAAGTCCCTTATCAAGGAATTGCTGTTCGTAGAATGTTCTGATCGATAGAATTGGATCATCTGTCACGCTTGTATACAAATCATCGGTATAGGTGTGAACCTTTAAACCGTTTAGTTTTATTAAGGCTCTTGTGTATTGATGCAAATCGATGCTATCGGTTTTGAGGTGAATAAGCCCATGAGGCTTAAGAAGTGTTTTATACAAACCTAAAAACACACTCGACGTAAGTCGTTTCAGCTCATTGATTCGCTTAAGCTGAGGATCGGGGAAGGTGATCCATATCTCGCTCACTTCATCCTTCCCAAAGAAGGATGTAATATTTTCGATTCTTGTTCTAACAAAAGCAACATTACCCATTCCGTTTTCATGTGCGGTCTTAGCTCCGCGCCATAAACGGGCTCCCTTGATATCAACTCCAATAAAATTCTTTTCGGGAAATTGTTTTGCTAAACCAATGGTATACTCACCCTTACCACATCCAAGTTCAAGAACGATGGGCTTGTCATTTTTAAAAAAGGATTCGTTCCATTTTCCTTTAATGGAGTGCTCGGTTCTAAATACCTCTTCGAATTTAGGCTGAATAAGATTTGGAAAGGTTGTGTTTTCTTCAAATCGCTTTAGCTTATTTTTGGCCACTTCTAAATAGTTTTCTAAGATTTATTACAGGATGGATTTAACGACTTAAAAATATATCGCTATCTAATTTTACTCTTTTCTACTCGAACGCCTACAGAGGAGATGCCAATGAGGCTATCTGTCCGCATCGCTTGCTTTATCTCGAATTTGTAATCACCTTTTTGCGGGAATCGAACATTGCGTTTATAGGGGATTTGATTATCGCGAATATACCCAAAACCTTTCCCTAGCCACTTCCCTTGATCATCGGCAAGGGAACATTCAATAGTATCGATCTGAGTGGCTCCAGCGGGTGAGGTTGTGGCAATAAAAAGGAAAAGATTACAGTTTGGGTAATCGGTTGTATTCCTAATATTTATATAGATATTGTTGTAGGATACAGTATCCTCAATAGGAGCTATAAATTTTGCAATATTATTTTCGGCCCATGTGCTATTCGAGGTGTCGATATTCTCCTCGTAAACCCCAGTTCTATCACAAGATGTGAATGCGAAAAATAAAATTATTACAATGGTAAGATTAGCTCTGAACATTGTTGTCGGGTTTTCTGTACTTATGTTTCTTGTTTTTCTTTTTATGTTGAGTATGCTCGTCAAACCTTGTTAAGCTGCCCTCCTCAATTACTCCATGATAACCAAGTTTTACATTCTCAACTGTTGTTTCCAACTTTGCTTCAACGAGGCGATCAACTTTTAACCCTTTCTTATTGGTGGCTACAATCTCAATTACCCGATCAACAGGAACGGGAGTAATATTAACTGATGAATCAGGATCAGAGCTATACCACATGATTCGATTGTAAATATCCGTTTTCAGATGATAGTAGGTTGCTTCCTTCGTTTCAAGAGGGATATTAGTTCCAGGAAAATCCTTACGGGCATCAACGTAGCAATCCAATTCGTAGTTTAAACAACATTTTAGCTTGCTGCACTGACCCGCTAGTTTTTGTGGGTTAAGCGATATCTCTTGAATTCTAGCAGAATTAGTTGTTACCGATACAAAATTGGTAACCCATGTTGAACAGCAAAGCTCACGTCCACACGATCCAATCCCACCAATTCGACCAGCCTCTTGACGAGCGCCTATTTGACGCATCTCAACCCTGATCTTGAACTCTTCGGCAAGAATTTTAATGAGCTCTCTAAAATCTACCCTTTCATCGGCGATATAGTAGAATATGGCCTTTGTTTTGTCTCCTTGATACTCAACATCGCCAATTTTCATGTTTAGCTTGAGGTTTTCAGCAATACCTCTTGCCCTAATCATGGTCTTATGTTCAAGATTAATTGCTTCGAGCCATTTCTCGGTATCAACCGGTTTGGCTTTTCGGTAGACCTTCTTAAGCTCGGTTGATTCTGGATCGATGTTCAACTTTTTAAGCTGACGCAATACAATCCATCCTGTGAGCGATACTACACCGATGTCATGACCTGGAGAGGCCTCAACAGCGATTATATCACCCTTCTTTAAATAAAGCTGATTGGCATTTCGGAAAAATGCTTTCCGAGTATTCTTAAACTGAACCTCTACAATATCATATTCCTGAAGGGTTTTAGGAGTATCCTCAACCCAATCGAACGAACTTAACTTTGAACAGCTTTTGCAATGATAAAGTACTGGTTCAGGAGTATCGCCCTGCTTTATTTTTATGCCTCTGGAGCTAGTGCTCTTATTGGTTTCCACTATTCTTTCAATTTTACAAGAATGCAAAGTTAGCAAAATTTCAAAAGGTTAATGCAATCCTTAACAGATGTTTCGCACTTTGATATTGTATATGAGTTGGTAAAAGTTGCTTTTTACCTTTAATCAACTATTTTTGCATGCACATGCACTACCTATGACTTTACCTTCCGGTAAATATTCTAACGAGGAGCTTACGTGGTATCGGTCGATATTTGACCAGTACTATGAGAGTATTCGAAGTTTTGCCTACTATAAAACGGGGGATGTCGATTTAGCGGATGATATAGTTCAGGAAGTTTTTTTAAAGTTATGGACCAACCGCCAAGGTGTTAAAGATGATACCATAAAATCATTACTGTATACCATTGCCTCAAATACAATTAAGAATCACTTCAAGCATCAAAAGGTAGTTTATAGCTTTCAACAGCAGGATCAATCGAACGAAACTTCAGATGAAGCGGATTCAAATTTAAGGCAGGAGGAGTTGAATAGAAAATTGCAGGATGCTTTGGCTGAGATTCCTGAAAAATCGAGGGAGGTTTTTTTGATGAATCGGATTGAGGGGCTAACCTATTCCGATATTGCAGACAGGCTTGGGTTAAGTGTAAAAGCAATTGAGAAAAGAATGTCAGAAGCACTCAGTATTCTCCGATCTCGAATAAGTTATAAAATATGATCAAGGAAGAAGATAACATAATGAAAGGCAGTTCCGACGATGATTTTGATGAGATATTAAGAATTTCATCGAAGTTAAAGGTGCCCTCTTCCGCACAAGGAAAGGAGGCTACTTGGGAAAAACTCATGCTCACCATCGATGATAGTAGCATCGAGGAGGTTAAGGTCGTTCCCTTGTTTTTATCTCGTAAGTTGTGGTTTAGCGTTGCTGCTACACTGCTTGTAGTTATTGCTGTTGCTTCATTAACGTTTAGATTCTCTATGGTTGAGGTTCAACTTTCAAAGGGACAAACGGCAACTCGATTTCTTCCCGACAGCTCCGAGGTAATACTGAATTCAGAATCGAAAATTGAATACCGTAGGTTTGGATGGCTTGCAAATCGTGAGATTTCACTTAAAGGTGAAGCCTATTTCTGCGTAAAGCATGGTAATCGTTTTACGGTACTCGCTGACTTTGATCGAAAAGTAATTGTTACAGGGACTAAATTTAACGTATTTGCTAGGGGTGCTTTATTTGAGGTGAAATGCTTTGAGGGTTCCGTTAAAGTTCAGACACCTTCAACCAAACCAATTTCATTAACAAAAGGTAAGGGTGTTAGCATAAATAGGAGTGGCAAAACTCCTTTCCAAATTACATTAGATTCCATTGCTGCTCCAACGTGGATAAAAGGAGAATTTTATTTCAACAATGTCCAACTAAAATTAGTTCTAGATGAATTTAGTCGACAATTCAATATTTCTGTTAAACTAGATGGTGTCGATCCTGCAGCTAGAAATTACACTGGTTTCTTTAAGCGAAACCGATTAGTTCAAGCACTTGATCTTATTTGTATTCCGATGGAGCTTACCTATCAGATATCTACCGATAGCACTTCTGTGATTATTAAAAAAATAAGATTATTCAAGTAGGGTGAATTGCAAAGTTGTTGTATTACTCTAATAACTTAATGATGATTCATTGAAATGGACATCAGAATAAAGAATATCCTATTAAGCATAGTATTCATCCTTATTGGGTGCAATCTCTCTTTTTCACAAACCCGAATTTCGGAGAAATTCGAGAGCGAACCTCTTAATGAGGTCCTTGAAATGCTAGCCAAAAACTATAAGATTAAGTTTGCCTACGATAACTATTTAGTTAACAGTGTATTTATTACTGGTAATTATCAGAATAAATCTATTGATGAAGTTTTGATTACAATTCTTAAGGAAACCGATCTTGAAATGCTCTTTATTGATAATGTTTATATCATTAAGCAAAAAACCGAAAAGCTTAAGGATGAACCTTTAATAATTCCTGTTAAGCCAATAAGATATAAAGTTCTAGGCATTGTCAAGGAAAAGGAGACTGGCGAAAGTTTACCCTATGCAACCATTGCTGTAGCAGAAACACAAAGCGGCACATCAACAAATACCGATGGTTACTTCTCCCTAACGAGCGAAAAGACAGATTCACTTACGCTAACTGTTAGCTACTTGGGTTTTCAGCCCTATAAAGTTAAGGTGGCTCCTTTAAAAAATAAGAATGAAATTCTAACCATAGAGCTGAATCGCAATAGCACGGTTATCTCTGAAGTTGTTGTTGTGAAGGCCCAACAAGAATTACTTGCTGTTGATGGCTCTTCGGGTGCGATGCAATGGAACTCCAAGAAGAATTCTGATCCCCCTTCGCTTTCTAATCTGGATATTGCTGCTCCGCTTCAACTCCTTCCAGGGGTCGATGGAACTACTGAATCTTTATCAGGCCTAGTGGTACGTCACTCCTCATCCGATAAAAACCTATTTGTTTACGATGGTTTTACAATCTACCACATCGATCACTTCTTTGGAGCCTTTACGAGTTTTAATGCTAAAGCCATTAAAGATATTCGGATTACAAGAGGTGGGTTTGATAGCCGTTGGGGTGGGAGAGCCTCATCTGTTATCGAGATTACTGGAAAAACAGGGAATGAGAATAAACTCAACGTTGATATTGGAACAGATCAGCTAAGCTCCGACGTTGAGCTGGAGGGACCAGTTGGAAAAAAGACAACCTTTGTGTTTGCCGCTCGTCGCTCCTTTACCGATATCTATCATAGTGAATTGTACTACAATCTTTTTGAGAGTGCTAGATCTGATCTCTCACTTGTGAAAAGAGACCCCATATCATTGACAGCCAATTCAGATTTACCCGTGTATTTCTTCTATGATATGAATGCTAAAATTAGCTTTAAACCCGGGCCAAAGGATATCATTTCCGTTAGCGGTTATCAAGGGTACGATAATATGAAGTATAATTCTTCGGCAGTATTGTCATGGGTTAATGAAAAATCGAATTGGGGCAATCAGGGATTAGGCTTACGCTGGTCGCGCCAATGGAATAGCAATTTTTATCATAGCATTACAGCCGGATTTTCACAGTATAATTTGTACTACAATTATTCCGATTATCGAAGGAATCTGGCTGGTGATAAAACTTTTACACATACCTATTTAGTCGATAATTATATTGATGATATTAATGTGAATTATAGTAACGAGTTGAAGTTGGGCGCTTCGAATACTCTTGAATTTGGGGTTAGTGAAAGTAACGTTAGCATTAATTCACAGGATGGCAATAGCCATTACTCTGCTGGTAATAAAATTATTGATACTCTTAGAGTTTACGATAATAGGGTTAATAATCTTACCCTCTGGGCGCAGCACTCTATCTCAAAAGGGAATCTGAAATTATTTAAGTTTGGAGGGAGGGTTACTTACAATAATTTAACTAAGAAATACTACTTTGAACCTCGAGTTCAATTATCATATCTGCTATCAAAATCGTTTTCCGTTAAAATGGCTACTGGGATATATTACCAGTTTGTGAATAAAATCATTAGCTATAGTAATAGTACATACCGAAGTGTGTGGAAAGTTTCCGATGAAAAACGTTTCCCCGTTGTAAAATCGTTCCATCTGATTGGTGGCTTTATATGGAATATTGGACGTGGCTTTAGCCTCGATTTCGAAGGTTATACTAAGCAAACAAGTGGTATTAGTTTTGAACAATCATTATATATAGAAAATGGTGTTGGTAAAATAGTTCAAATTCAAAGGGTACTCCTAATGAGCAATAAAGCTATTGGAGCCGATTTTCTTCTTAAAAAGAATTGGGGTAAAGGGCAATCATGGATTTCATACTCTTTAAGTCGATCGTTTAACCAATGCGATAATGTAAATGGGGGTAGAGAATATCCAGCCATTGACGATCATCTCAACGAACTCAAAATTGTTAATATGCTTGACCTGAAGCATTGGAACTTTACTGTTGTATGGATTTATGGGTCGGGAAAACCATGGGATGATGTCCAATTTATCCCCAATACAGTTCAGATCAGTCCCTATTATGATAAGAATTCTGCACAACTTAGCCCTTATCACAGAATGGATTTAGGCATTAGCTATAACTTCAAAGTTAAAAGTGCTGATTTTAAAATTGGTGCAAAAATTTTCAACCTCTACAACAACGTCAATATCATATCCAAACCGTATCAGATTTCCGACCCATTTACCCTCTCAGAACCTTTAGTATATAATGAAATACCTGGTATGGGATTTACAACCTCCTTCTTTTTCAATATTCGGTTTTAATCTTTCCGCGTTACATTCTTCCTGAACTCTCCAAACGATTTTTTCTTTCTGGTAGGGTAATTCTTCACCCTGTTGTATTAATAGCAAAACAGCACGATGTTCTTTTATACTTTATCGCATTTAATATTTTTTTAAAAAATGGTAGGGTAAAACAGAGTGCAGTTGTATTATAGTTAAACAAGCTAAACAGAATACCTGTGAACCGAAAAATTACATATGATCTTAAGACTGGAAGTGGTTCTTCAGGGGATAGAAATGGAGATAACCTAGATGTGATAATTGAAAACCTCAAAGTCCCATCTGGAAAATCTAAGGAAATGATTTGGCAGGCGATCCTTGAAAAATTGGATGAACAGTCTAGCATTAAAGTAGTTTCCATAGCTAGAATCATGCTAAGAGCGGCAGCATCATTGTTGCTACTTATAGCTGCCGGAGGATCAATTTGGATCTGGGGTTTTGGAGAGGTTACTGTTTATTCACCCATGGGACAGCACATCACGCAGCTGCTCCCTGATAGTAGCCGAGTTCAGTTGAATGCAGATACCCGAATCTCCTACAATAAAGTTCTTTGGTTTATTAATCGTAAGGTATATATCAATGGAGAGGCTCTTTTTAAGGTTAAAAAGGGGAAAAAATTCGATGTTGTTGCCGATTTAGCTACAACATCAGTTCTTGGAACAACCTTCGATGTGTATGCTAGGAATGGTAAGGTAAAGGTTAGCTGTATCGAGGGGCGGGTATCTGTTAAGAATAATGATTCCAACAGTAAGGTCATACTTACTGCAGGACTCCATACCCAAACCAAACAGAATTTGATGACTTTACCCGTCAAATCAATTCAACATGATGAGGTAGCATGGACTTATGGCGAGTTCTACTTTAGCAATACTCTATTTATCGAGGTGATTAAAGAGATTGAGAGACAATTTAATGTTGAGATTATGTGTCATTGTTCAGAGAAAAGATATTACACAGGATACTTTAACAATAAAGATCTGAACGACGCTTTACGTCTAGTCTGCATTCCAATGGACTTTAGCTATAGTGTTAACGGAAAATCAATTGAAATCAAACAAATAGTAAGTAAATAATGTTTAACTAAAAATCAAAAGTTATGAAACGGACAAATTTAGTTTTCGCAGCAAGCCTTTTAGTGTTTGCATCTTTTTTGGCTGCTTGCCAAAAATCAGAATCAACTGATCCAATGGTAAATTTAGCTCAGGATGATGATAAAGTATCTGCCCTTTTCGATGATACTCAAAATGATGTTGATGAACTAACGGCTGTATCAACCCCCGCTAAATCATCTTCAGGCTCAACATCAGAATTTGTTATGTCTCCTGGTTCAGGCACACGTACGGATGTTAAATCATTCTCAGGCGATACCGTAATCCATACTATTACCTTTGTCGACTTCATAAATGGCAGTTCTTTGAATGGACATATCAAGAATGGTGTGATTATAGTAAAGGTTATTGGTCACCCAATCGATGCTAAATTTGAGAGAACTATTACACTACAAAATTTCTACGTCGATGGAAATAAAATTGAGGGTAAAAGGCAAATTATTAAAATTGCAGAGCACCAATTCACCGTTGCATTAGTTGGTGGTAAGGTCACCTTTACCGATGGAACAACCTACACCCATGAGTTTACTCGTACCCGTACATGGATTGATGGTTATGCTACCCTTGGGAATATTTGGGATGATGTTTTCACCATCGAAGGTGTTGCTACTGGTATCAATCGTAAGGGAAATGCTTATACCCATACCATTATTATTCCACTTGTAATTAAAAACTCTTGCCGTTGGATTGTTGAAGGATCTATCGAGTTGGTTTCCAATAATAAAACCGCAATCCTAGATTACGGAGATATGAATATATGTGACGATAAAGCAACGATAACCATAAATGGCGTAACAAACGATATTACGTTAAGAACTAAGAGGTAGTTTAGGCTTTGGTTTAAGGGGAAAAAGATCGCTCAATTTGGCGATCTTTTTTTGTTTATTCAAATTACACAATATGAATGTTTTGTAAGTAATGCATTCATTTTTTTAAATAAAATATTAAATATGCATATATAGATATATATGAATAAATAATTATCTTTGTGCAAAAATTAATACTATGACCAAGATCAATGTTATTGAATCGAGATGCCCTCAAAATCATCCATGCCCAGTAGTAAGGATTTGTCCTTACGGTGCGATAACCCAAAAGAATTTTTTTAGCGCACCCCAGATTGATCAGGAAAATTGTGCAAATTGCGGAAAATGTGTTAAGATGTGTGGGTACGGTGCTTTCCAATCAATATC
>JAYTVX010000073.1:0-4015 GCA_043743775.1 Bacteroidales bacterium
CCACTATCGGCAATGGGTGTTTCCTTTCCATTCATGGAAATGAGTAAAGTATGATTGGCAAGCCCTACAACATGGCCCTCCTTTAATACTTTATCAACAGGGCTTTCAACCTTGGTTCTGGTATCCTCGTTAATAATATTGAAAACCGTTTCAACCTTATTTCCTCTAGCTTTGGATTCCGTCCAACCGGTCAATTGTTCGGCCGCTGGATTCATTTGTGTAACAATACCATTAACATCAGTTGATAGTACCGCATCACCAATGCTATACAGGGTAGTTTTGAATTCTTCCTGATTAGCCCAAAGTTCTTTCTCTTTGATGAGCAGCTGCTGGTATAGCTTCTTTTGCCGTTGTTTGAAAATAAGAGACATCCCGATTATTAGCAGAACGATTAATGCGAAAGTGAATAAGCCGATGATGATGGCTCGAAAGCGTAACTCGGAGTAAATTTCGCTATTATCGACCTTTGCAACCATAAACCAAGGAGTATCGGGAATAGGTTCAATATCTGCCAATACTTGAACACCACGGTAATCCTTACCTTCAAAAATACCTTTGAATCCCAGTACTGCCTGAACTGCAGGCAATTCTTTATTTGATATTGGAAATCTCAGCTTTAGTGCAGTATTGTTTTGCATTCGAAGGTCATTCAGAAAGAGTACACTATCACTCTCCCTTCTGACGATCAATGTTTCAGAAGTTTTACTTGCTGTTGGCCACGATTTAATCAAAGGAAAAAAGTAGCCTTCGGGATCAACCCTGAATAGCAAAACAGCTATTGGAATATTCCTTTCGTTAACAACGGGTTCAATCAAATCGTAGTGAATCTTATTATGTATTTTACAGAAATAAAAATCAGTAAATGATAACTTGTTTAACTTGACCGCATCAGCAGCTTTTGCTGCTGCATACTCGTTTAGCTTAACATCCTGATGATCGAGAGAAAGTAAAATTTCCCCACTGGTTGATATGATATAAAATTCTGCATAACCGTATTCAGCCTTTATTGGAATCAAGGTTTTTAAAATATCATCTTTCAGCTTTTTGCTATTCTTACCATTAAGCCATTTTTCAATAGCATAAACAAGAAATGGTGACTTGGCAACTACATCAATATCAGCAATACGTTCCTTTCGCCATTGAACGATCTGGCTTATCTTAAGATCAGCAACCGTTTTTATTTCATCGTGTTTGTTGTGAATTATGGCTTCCCTTTCAGACCGATAATAGCTAATACCACCAATTACAAGGAATATACTTATTGCAATAATCAGCAATATCAGATACTGCTTACTAATTATTGCTACCTCGACTTTTCGTTTCATAATAGGAATGATTAAAATTAAAAGGCAGAGAACCAGAGCACTCTGCTTTTTTTGATTCTGAATATTTTATCAAATCAAACAGGACGTAACATGTTTTTTAATAAAAACAAGTTACGGCAAATAGAATTTACCAATGCATAGATTTAGATGATATAAATCACCATTTGGTGGTGGTTAAAAGTAGAAAAAAATAGATATTTGTTGTGTTTCGGTTCATTTGTTCTATCGATCAAAAAGGTCTTCTCCTTTTCGCTCATGCGCGATTTCTCTCGCAGCTCACTGCCCTTCTTTTCTACAATCTTAACCAACTGGTTATTTGCACAAAACAGGCTTTTTCTATGGGGTTTAAATTTCGGTTTTAATCAACATTCCTACAAAAATATCCTCACTTTGCGACTTTCAAGAGCAGCATCGCTGCGACCTAATAAGTGGTTCGTTTATATCTCGGTTACTAATGTTAAAGAGTATAACATTTGAGTTGAAGTTGAAATCTATTTTCCCACAAAGGAACAGAGTAATTGTTTTCCAGCTTTTGAAAAACATTAGAGTTCGGAACTCTACATAAAAAAAACAGATAACTGATTTTATCAATTATCTGTTAAAAAAAGGTTATAGTAGTTGAATCCTAGTCTTTGACAAGCTTAATTACATCACCATTGAAATTACCAATTCTTACATTTACTAGATATATTCCTGGTTTTAGGGTGGCGATTGATAATTCCATCAATTCCTGATTGACGAATTGACCAAGATTCTGATTAATTATCTTACGGCCGGTTATATCATAAACCTCAACAACAAAATCTCCTTTTGCTTTTTGGTTGTTTACATCAAACCAAACTTTATTATTGGCAGGGTTTGGGTACATTTTAAAGTTAAAGGAGTTGAGGTTAGGATTAAGAGGCACATCAGTTCCGAAAAGATTGCCCTGCTGGAAACCTTGAGTAAGCATTAGATTTGCTGAAGATAAAGTTGCAATTACAGGTTCCCCTAGAGTCCAGCTAACGCTGAGACTGGCATTGGAAAAATAGCCACCAGCAGAAGAAACAACTTGCATGGGTATATCTTGCCCAAATGCTTGCATAAGGGATAAACTTAATATCAGAGTAAAGAATTTTTTCATAATCTTCTGTTTTAGCAAAGTTGAAGTTAAATACAAATATACCTCTAAACAAAATTGCGAAAGTAAAGTTATACTATTTATGGATAAAAGTCTATTTTTTTTGATCGATGGCAAATAATGATTTAATGATTAATTTCGAACGCTGATTATTACACTGATTTCAAAGGTATAAAAAACATGGACAAGAACATTTTTATTGATTTAAAGAGCAAACTCGAAGGGAAAACTCCTGATGAGATACTTCGATGGTTTTTATACGAGTACAAAAACCGAATTGTTCTTTCGTCGAGCCTAGGGTTGGAGGATCAGGTTTTAACCGATATGGTTGTGAAAATTGCTCCCGAAACCCGAGTTTTCACCCTCGATACGGGTCGCCTATTCTATGAAACCTATGAGCTGATCGAAAAAACCTGCTTAAGGTATAAGATTAAGCTGGAAGTGTATTCTCCAAACCATGAACAGGTTGAAATGATGGTTACTCACAAAGGGATCAATCTTTTTTACCAGAGTGTCAAGAATCGTAAGGAGTGCTGTAATATTCGTAAAATCATTCCGCTTAAAAGTGCATTTAGCGGATCTGATGTATGGATTTGTGGGCTCCGCCGGGATCAGTCCGTTACCCGAACCGATAATCAGCTCATTGAATGGGACGAAGGGAATGGAATGATAAAGTTAAATCCTCTGATTGACTGGACCGAGCAGCAGGTTTGGGATTATATCAAGTTAAATAGTGTACCCTACAATAGCCTTCACGATAAAGGCTATCCAAGTATAGGTTGTCAACCCTGTACGCGAGCCATATTCCCTGGCGAAGATATTCGAGCCGGACGATGGTGGTGGGAGAATGCAGATAGCAAAGAGTGCGGATTACATAATCGGAAGAAATAAACCAATATTCGAAATTAGAGAATAGTTTATAGCCGAATCAACCAGTAAATTTTATCTTTGATGAGTTCCCTTCGTTCGTTTGACTTCGTCAAGTTCTCCAGCAACTATTGGATTGGCTAGTAGTTGCTAGCAAAGGTGGATTAGTACTTCTTTGTCTTGGGATTCTGCCGATTGTCAAAAAAGTTTAAAAGAATAATTTTATCTTCTTTGATTTTATAAAAGATGGTCAATTGCTTGACAATAACAAATCCACGAATATTTCTTTCAATGTGCTCAATACCTCCAATCTCTGGAAATTCAATAAGTATATCAAGAAAATCATAAACCTTTTTCACAAAAGCCTTAGTAACTGTTTCACCCCATTCCCCCTCCAAATAGTCGATGATTTTATCGAATTTATTGTCTGCTCTTTTTGACCAATAAATGGTTAAAGCCATTTCGTATGTTTTTTTTGGATTTCAGTGTGCGAGATTAGATTCGATGGGTCATTTGATTCAATATCGGCTTTAATAAGTTCTTCTTGTTCCTCCTGCGAAAGTCTTCCCCATATTTTTCCATCTGCTCTCTCGTTAACTCTGGACATGATAGCATAAAATTTAGATAGTATATTGTCATTATTGATGTTATCAATAAGATGATGGAAGTTACTTTTTAGTTCAATAGAAGTCATGTTTTTTTC
>JAYTVX010000074.1:0-11009 GCA_043743775.1 Bacteroidales bacterium
CTTTAATGAACTCTAAGAATTCTGATTGTTTGTCGGCAATAAATGTAATGCTTACGGACTCTAAATATGGGAGACGATTTCCATAAAGATCTCTTTCGAAATAGTTTGGATTGCGCCTGAAAATAAGTTTTTCCCCTTCCTTCCAGAATTTTAAGTAGAATGGTCCTGTTCCTACAGGATGATTTCTAAACTCCTTACCATATAGTTCAATCGCTTCGTGCGGTACAACATTGCAGTAGGGCATCGATAGCATTCCAAGAAAAGCGGGGAATGGTTTTTTTAGATAAATCTGCAATACAGAATCGTTTAGGGCAACGCAACCATTTTGGGTGCCAACCCTATTCTTGTCGAGAACGGATAGGACCCATGCACCGGGTGAGGCTACATCAGGATTAATTATTCTACTGAAGCTGTAAACGAAATCGGAGGCAACAGCTTTTCGACCAACACTACCAACGAAAACTTCGGAGTTATGGAAGAACACATCCGTTCTAAGAAAAAAAGTAAAAACTTTTCCATCCGATGAAACGTTCCATTCTTTAGCAATACATGGTTTAACTTTAAGCGAATCGTCTAATTGAACTAATCCGTTGTATAGTTGATGAGCAGGCCAAATTAGGGGTAGGTTTCGAGCAAAGGCTGGATCGAGAGTCGTTATACTCTTACTTTCGTTATAACGAAATATTTGCTGCTCTTTGTAGTCATTGTTAGAACTACTACAGGCATTTAGAAAAATAAATGTAATGGAATATAGTATAGGGTACCTCATCAAAACTTAAGTTCATTTAAAACAAAAGTATTTAAAATTTGTAGAGATTTGATGATTTTTCGAAAGGTATTAATACCGATCAACTCTCTCAAGTGTATTTTTTGCAAAAGAGAAAACATCAAGTAGATCGGTATTCAATAAACTGAAAATTTTAGTACGATTGAATCTTTCAGAACCAACTTTAGTTAAAAAAACAAAAACGGGACCCCCTAAAGATCCCGTTTTTACACCCTAAAAATTAACCTAAGAAAGCACCTCTTCAGAAACCAACTATTAACCCTAAAACCTAATCTATGAAGTTGCCTTTCATTATACATAAACGCTAATTCCAGAAAATAGTTTCAATCTAATAGTATAATAAAGGTGATTTATAACAGTGTTTAATAAATCGTTTAAGTAATTAAAAATGAAATTGTTATGTGTCAATAAACGACAGGGGACTGATTAATTCAGATTAAAAAAATCAAAGACTCTAGAGGTGGCGGCAAGTGAGGAGGTGGGTTTAAACGGGGGGAGTTTTACAAATTTATTTCTAACATAATTCACTTTTTCAATCGAAATCTCAGCGTCGGATAAACCATAATGGAACAAGAAAGCGTAAACTGTCTTTAGTGTTGAGTTTTTTACCCTTATTGTTTTCTTGGAATGCCTGCTAGGATGTAAATGGATATATCTATCATCGCTTTGACCTAATCTTAAGGTCCAATTCGAACCATCGGAGAGTGAAATGCATTTGTAATCGCTTCCCTCAGAGTATATCCAAGCTTTATAATCAGTTAGGTTTAAAGAATTTAGTAATTTCATCTGGCTAATAACTTCTTCTGCAATGCTATATGCATCAAGAGTTCCTGTGTAAAAATCGAATTGTGATTCGCCAATAAATTGAATTATCTCTCGAATAAATATTTCGCTTCTACTATAATTGGTTTGATTTTTTAGGAGATGTTTCACAAACCCTAAATGGTGCTTCCAGCAATTAAGGGCAATGGGCTTAGGAAGCTCATTGTTTATCGATTTTGTTTCGTATGAATTTTCAACCATTCTGCATTTTGTTTTTGATGAATTCAATGATTATATCAACTTGATCGGGATGAAACCAAGTTATCTCTTTGTCACGAGCCCACCAGGTAAGCTGTCGCTTTGCATACCTACGTGAGTTCCTTTTTATTAGATCGATAGCTACTTCAAGATTAGTAATGCCATCGAGGTAATCGAATATTTCCTTGTATCCAACGGTATTTAGAGCATTTAAATGCTTCTGATTATATAGGCCTTTTGCCTCAGCAACTAAACCATCAGCGATCATCCCATCTACTCTATCGTTTATTCTTTGGTAGAGCTCTTCGCGGGATCGATTTAATCCAATCTTAATTGGAATGAATGGTCGCGGTTTTTTTGGCTGAGTTCGGAATGATGAGAAAGATCTACCTGTTTGTAAACAAACCTCAATCGCTTTAAGGATTCGTTGTGTATTCTTAAGATCAACCCGATTGTAGTATTCAGGATCGAGCAGCTTAAGCTGGTTTCTTAATCCTTCGATTCCTTCGAGTTGTAATTGGGTATAAAGTTCCTTCCTCAGCTCTGCATCCGGGGCAGGGAAGTCATCAATACCGTTGCATACAGAATCAATATACAATCCAGAACCACCAACCAGCATAGACGTTTGATGGATTTTGAACAAATTGTCCAAAAGTTTCAATACCTCAAGCTCAAATATACCACAGCTGTATCGATCAACTATTGACTTATTCCCAACAAAATAGTGAGGTGTTGTGCTAAGAATTTTCTCTGATGGTGCAGCTGTTCCAATTCTCATTTCGCGGTAAAATTGCCGAGAATCGGCAGAGAGGATTGGAGCATTAAATTGATACGATAGAGTTACACTAAGATCGGTTTTGCCTACTCCTGTAGGACCAAGTAAAACTATGAGATATCTTAAATCACTGGACATTTTGAGCATTCGTTAGCGGAGTGCAACAGGAAAAATAATAATTAGGAACAGAAATATATCCTTTTCTACTCATCCTCACCATCAAAACCTTCGGAACCATTCTCAAAATCTTCGGAATCGAACTCATTAAAAAATTCATCAAAATTTTCTTCTTCGCGTATAGGTAATTTAGAACTTGTAATGAATTCTATCTGCATCGGTGGTTCGCCAATTGAAGCAGAGCAAATCGGATATTTCTTTGTGCAATCGGGTGGGTACATATCCATTAACTCGATGAAGAATAGATTGTCGTTCAAAATATCGTAAACGTAGAGTAATCGTTCCTTTCGTTCTTTTAGTATCTCCTTGATTTTTATTGAATCCATGGGGATGGCAGCAGGGCCGCCATCGTTCTCCATATCGATTAAAGTCAACTCCAACCCTTTATTCCAGTTTCCATCGGCAAGGAAAAAAGAGGCTAACTGGCTTGTGTCAAAGTTGAGATTGCTCTGAAGAAGATTGTGAAATGCGAGAAAAGTTTGATTTGAATCAATTTCATAATCTCTTAGGAATGCTTTCTTATCACCAGATATCATTCGAAACTTATAGATCATACCAAAGGCATTGGATTAGTTAATGTGACAATCGATTCGAGAAGCAATTTAGTTCAAAAGGATTGATTTATAGTTTTCCTAAAAATTCAATGGTATCAATTCCATCGGCAAATTCACTGAGCATTGGATTTTGGCTACTACCAAACGGAATTGCATTTGGAATTAATTTACTGTCACCTACAATGCATTGTAATTCTTCCTTATGATTTTCGATAAAGGTCAAAACACTTTGAATATTATCGTACTCTTTATAGTGAACAACTCCAACCGTTGAACCGATAGACTCATTTTGCTTTAAAAGCATGAAATCTGTATCGATATGATCGATGAGGTTCATTAGGTTCATTGTTTTCTGGAACTCATAATTATTCATATACTTATTATGAGAATCAAGGTTTTGCCAAGCCTTAAACGCTTTAAGCAATTTCTTAAACTCGTAATCCTTAGGAACCAGAAGCATCGAAACATTTCTACACCCTAACCCAAAGTATAGAAAAATATCATCGCTAAGCAGAGTAAGTTCTTCCTCTGTTTCGCCTCCCGTTAATACTGCAATACTGTCGCGATGCTTACGAATAATGGTTGGGTAGTTCTTAAAGTAGTACTCAAAATATCGTGATGAATTATCGCTCCCAGTTGCAATTACAGCATCAAAACCCTTTAGAGTAGTTTCCGAAAGTTCAATTAAATCGTTAAACTCAGGGTTGATCTCGTTCAGCATATCAATGATTGCCGTTATCAAATGACCGTCCTTTGAAGATGCTTTACCTAAAAAACGATTTCCTGTAAGAAGTATGCACAGCATATCATGAAAACCGGCAAACGGAATATTCCCCGCCATTATAACGACGATCTTCTTTTTCTCGTGTGGAGCAAAATATTCCTTTGGGTATTTTGCCGCTAAAGCATTTAACGAATCACGGGTTAGCCATCGGTTTGCTATGGAATCTATTGCATAGTAAACATTTTCTGAAGTAAACCAAGGATTATGAATACTGGTATCCTTAATTATAGATTCGAACTTAGATCCGCAATCCTGTTTTGATTCACAGAGCATTCTTTCACCTAAGGTAACGAATGCATTTATGCGAGAAGGTAGGTTCATTGACTGGTTTTTTATTGTGAAAAATATACGGAAAAGTAATTATTTTTTCGGAAATATATAAAGTGTTTTACCAATAGTTCAACTTTGACATATATTCTTATTAGCTGGCATATTGCCATCTTTATATTATGCAGTAATGGATGAGAACATAAAAATAGAGCTTATCCACTTTAGAGTCAATGGTTATGATCGCTTATTCCTCAGTCAATCTGATGTCCCCTTGAAGTTTAATTATAATAAATGTAATTCCAATTATTGAATAAATCAACAAACTATTTATTACTTTTTAGCTTAAGCATTTATAAAGTTCTACTAACTTTGAATCTTATGCTCAAATCCTAAAACTATGAAATTCGGTGCACTATTAAAGGAGAATATTAAAATCTCGTTAAACTCCATTCGTTCAAATACATTACGTTCCATTCTGACTATTCTAATTATTGCGTTGGGCATAATGGCGTTAGTTGGGATTTTAACGGCAATTGATTCTATTAGAGGTAGTATCAGTAACGAATTTTCCAGCATGGGAGCAAATACTTTTAGTATAGCAAGTAGAGGGATGAGAGTGCATATAGCGGGTAAACGTTACCGCACCTTAAACCATCCCTATATTAGCATGAGACATGCTCAGGAGTTCAAGGAAAGATTCCAATTCCCAGCAATTGTTTCAATATCTGTTAATGCCTCGGGAGCAAGTACAATTAAACAAAAATCAAAAAAAACTAATCCAAATATCGAAGTCTATGGTGTTGATGACAACTACCTTACCACAGCAGGGTTAGAAATTGGCAATGGGCGAAACTTTTCATCGAATGAACTGGAAGCAGGACGGGCTGTAGTTATAATCGGCTATGAGGTAGCCAAAAAAGTATTCGATAAGAACGAAGATCCACTCGATAAATTTGTAAGCGTTGGAGGTGGAAAATACAGAGTTATTGGTGTTCTTAAATCAAAAGGCACTGGATTTGATGGTGGTGCAGATCGTTCGGTATATTTACCTTATAGCAATGTTGCGACTTACTTCTCAAGACCAAACATGGACTACAATATTAGCATTATGCCAAACGATCCAAAATTGTTGGATTATGCAGTAAGTGAGGCTGAGGGGGTATTTCGGATCGTCAGGAATCTAAAAGCTACTGACGAATCGGACTTTAATATTGAGAAAAGCGATAGCCTTGCTCAAATTCTAATGGATAACTTAAAGTACGTAACCTATGCAGCAACCCTTATTGGTATAATAACCCTTTTAGGAGCAGCCATCGGCTTAATGAATATTATGCTTGTAGCAGTTGCTGAGCGTACCCGCGAAATAGGTACACGGAAGGCTATTGGGGCAAAATCTGCTACTATCAAGCAGCAATTCCTTTTTGAAGCCATCATAATTTGCCAACTTGGTGGTGTACTTGGTGTAATCCTAGGTATCTTAATCGGTAATATTATGTCGATGATTATTGGAAGCCCATTTATTATTCCATGGATATGGATTATCATGGGAATAGTAATATGTTTCTGCGTTGGTCTTGCTTCAGGTTATATCCCTGCTGTAAAGGCATCGCGCTTAGATCCTATTGAGTCATTAAGGTATGAGTAAGGAGGTGGGGAATTGAAAAGAATTGACTGATATCTTACGTATGATAAAGAATTCCCAATCAACAGTGTCGAGCGGAACAATACGATAGAAAATTTTTAATTTCCAATATGATATATTAGAGAAGGATTTAGGGTTTTGTACCTATCTTACTTATCATCAAAATCTTTGAGGATTTTTTGTACTTCCTCTTCGGTATTCTTGAGTCTCATTTTACAGAAGTTTAGAAGCTCTGCAACACGTTTTACGTTGGTCGATAGTTCGTCAATATCAAGTTCCTGATTCTCGATTTTATTAGTAATTAAATCTATCTCGGCTACTGCTTCATTGTAGGTTAGCTGTTTCTTGGTCATAAATGTTAAATTTTTGAAGATTGATTTGGTAGTGTGATAATAAAAGTTGTTCCGATATTTGGTTCGCTTTCAACATTAATAATTCCTCTGTTTTTCTCGATAAATTCTTTACAGAGAATTAATCCTAATCCAGTTCCTGACTCTTGGTTCGTACCCTTGGTGGAAATATTCTTATCAACTTGGAAAAGCTTATCCAGATTCTCTTTGCTTATTCCCACTCCAGTATCGGTTATGTAAATATCAATAACTTCGTTCCTATTATTGGCCCAGATTGTAACTTCGCCATTATCGTTGGTGAATTTTATCGCATTTGATAGCAGATTTCTTATTACTGTAGTAATTGTATCCTTGTCGGCAAAAGCAATATCATTGCTGTTTAATCGTGACTTAAGAGAAATGTTTTTCTCGTTGGCCGAAATAGAAGCAATTTCAAAACAGGAATCAACTATCTCCTTTATTTTGATATGATCGGGTTGTAATTTAATCTTCCCGGTTTGACTTCTCGACCAATTGAGCAGGTTGTCAATTAGCGTTAATACCTTATTCGATGATTTGTTTATATGGGTACTAATCTCCTTTATTTCCAAAGAGGATAAACTGCTAACCCTTTCGCTAAGGATCTCAGTAAGCCCTACAAGCGCATTAAAGGGACTTTTTAAATCATGAGCAATTATTGAGAATAACTTATCCTTGGTTTGAACGTTGAGTTTAAGCGATTCCTCCGATTGGTAAAGTTTGTCATTGATATCACGGATGACTATAATTTTTTCCTCTAGCACTTGATTGTGCCTCTTTTTTTGTCGATATCCCCAAAATGCAAAACCGGCAAAGCTGAAGATAAGAATGGCTAAGGCTATTACGAAGTATTTTGATTCTCTTTGTTTCTCTATTTCCAGCTCATTTAGAAGGGCCTCCTGTTGAAGCAGTTGAACCTCTCCTTCCATGGTTTTGATCTCCTCCTTCTTTTTGTCGAGTTCTAAATCAAGTTGTGCTTCTAAGTTCTTCTCATTTCTTTTGGAATTATCAATACTATCGCGTATTCTAATATGCTTTGTGAAATAATTAAGGGCAAGTTTATAGCTATTGGATGCTTTGTAGAAATCATGCTTTGCTAGGTATCCGTAATGAACCAACACCATGTTACCAATCTCTTTCCCTATTGCTATGGATTGATCAATATTTTCTTCAGCGATATCGAGCTTTCCTTGCTTAACCTGTATTTCCCCTATTTTTCTTAAGCACAACGCTTTCCCTTCAAAGTTACCCGCTTCATCGTAGATTTTAATTGCACTTTCGTAGTATCGGGTTGCTAATAGTAAATTTTCTGTTTGACGCTCAAGATTACCTAAGTCATTATAGGTATCAGCAATTGCTTTTCCATCATGAAGCTTTTGGGAAAACTTTAAGGCAACAATAAAATTGTCTCTAGCTCGATCGGTTTGCCCAATCTGCATTTGAACTTGAGCAATATTTCGAATTGTCCGTGCAATACTTGCTTCATCCCCAGTCTTCTTTCTCATCGAAAGGGCTTCTTGGTAAACTTTAAGGGCAACTTCGTATCGTTTTTGATCTATATAGAGGTTGCCTAGATTTACTAGTACATAAGATGCTTCGGATGGATCTTTCCCTGTAATAATTAAATCGCGTGCTTGCTCCAGGTAAAGAGTTGCATTCTTGATTAAGCCCAGTTTTCGGTAGGTTATTCCAATATTTGTTAATGATTTTGCGATATCTTGATCGTTCCCGATTTTCTGTCTTATTTTCAAGGACATCAAATACCTTCTCAAGGCCTCGGCGATATTCCCTTTTTGATTATAAAGGTTCCCCATCTCATTAAGAGTCGAGGCTATGGCTGTTTGATCGAGTAGGTTTTCTCTAATCTTTAATGCCTCATCAAGCACTTGATATGCATCATCAAATTGCGATTTTTGGCTATATACTCTAGCCAGATTTTCGAGTGTATTTGCAGTCGAGTTTAGTAATCCATTTTGATATCTGATATCTAAACTTTGCTTATAGTAAAGGATGGCTTCGTTATACCGATTAAAACGGTAGTGTAGGCTACCTAAAAGATTCAAGATCTCTGAAGTTTCAACCTTGTTTTTAATTTCATCGGTTAGTTTTAATGCTTGATTTAGCTGGCTCAATGCTTTATCAAAATTGCTGAGATCCCGATAGACCAATCCCAAATTCTTTAACGAAGCAATTATTCCTAGCGTATCTTTTAGATTCTCTCTGATTATGTAGGAATTGTAGTAGTTCTCTAGAGCCTCTTGGAAACGGCTGAAATACCAGTATGTACTCCCAATGCTATTCCACGAATCGGCTACGAGAGGTTTATTGTTCCCCTTGGTTGCGATATCTAACGCCCTCTTTTTAGCGGTAATTGATCGATCGAAATCTCCTAATAATTTATGAAAATCGCCAACTAATAATTCAATGTTAACCTCTTCGTCAATGAGTTTCGATTTTCGGGCAAGACTATTCGCTTCAGATAGTCTTGAAAGAAAAAGGTTTTTATTACCCAACTCGCTTGCAACTCGGCCTGATAGAATAAGACAGTGGATTTGTTGTTCATTAAGATTTTTTCTTTTCGAAAGGATTGAGGCAGAATCTATATAGGTATTTGCCTCACTAAGTAGGCTAAAGTTTAAGCATGATTCAGCGTAAGTTAGGTATGCTTCTACAAGTAATGCTTGGTTTTTTAAAGTTTTTGATGTTGAAATTGCTTCTTTTGCGATGAGTTGAGCTTTAATTGGATCTTCTGAAACAAAACGAGAGGCCTGCTTAAGAAGGCTATCCTCTTTAGTGTGGGCTTGAGGTAGCCCTTTCATTGTAACGCAAATGTTTACAAATGCAACAAATACAATAAACTTAGCAAGATTCATTCAAGTTTGTTTAAGATACGAAAACCGGTATATATAAGGTGATTCTGTTATCGCTAAAGTGAATCTATTGGTTTTGTTGTTTTGGTAGTGTAAAGTAAAAGGTACTTCCTTTTCCTTTAATGCTCGTTGCCCATATCCGTCCATTATTCATTTCAACAAACTCTTTACAAAGTAAAAGCCCAAGTCCTGTCCCTTCCTCATTTGCTGTTCCTTTGTTTGAAATAGAGCTGTTGAGTTGGAATATCTTATCTAAATCATTATTATCAATACCAATTCCAGAATCAGTAACTGAAACTTCAATTTCATCATTAACTTCTTGTCCCCAAATCTCAACACGCCCATTTGTATTGGTGAATTTAATGGCATTATTAACTAGGTTTCGAATTACAGATGATATTATATTCTTATCGGCATAAACTGTAATTGATTCGTTCACCAGTGTTTTAATCGTAATCTTCTTTTTATCGGCATTTAGCTGAAGGTACGACACCTCTTGTTTGATTGTCGAAAGTAGTTCAAATTGTTCCGGATTGTAAGTGATTGATCCCGTTTGAGTTCTTGACCATTGAAGGAGATTGTCGAGTAGTTTGAATAGACTTTGTGAGGATTCATATATTACATTGATGTACTCTTTTATCTCGGCTTTAGTATATGTATCGTAATTCTTTTCAAGCAGTTCACTGAAACCTAAAAGGGCATTAAAAGGATTTTTTAGGTCGTGAGCAACAATTGAGAAGAACTTATCTTTTGTAGCGTTAAGCTCGGTCAGATTTTGTTCCGATATTATAAGTTTTTGGTTGGTGATTTCAAGTTCTATGTTCTTTTGCGATTGTTGAATATTTGTTTTTCTTTTCACTCTAAGACTGATGAAAATAACGATTGCAAGTACTAAAAAGAGTAAAGAAGATAAGACAAGATACTTTTGGGTATTCTTGTGCCTTTCAACTTCGAGTGCACTTATTTCATTGTCTTTTTTAAGGAGTTGAATCTCTTTTTCTTTTGCTTCGGTTTCGAAGCGGGTTTGCATTTCTAGAATACTACTCGTTTTTTGCTGAGTATATAAGCTATCGTTATAGGCTAATTGTAAGCCTTGGTATTCAAAGGCTTTATTGTATTGACCTTTCTTCGAATAAATTCTGGCAAGGATTTGGTAACTTTCCTGAACAACTTGTAGATCAGTAACTTTTTTTGCTAATGGCAGCGCTTTAAATACATATTCTTCTGCTTTCTGTAAATTTCCTGCTTTAAGATAAGCGGCTGCGATATTATTGAAAGTATTAGTATATCCACTTTTGTCGAATAACTTTATACTATATTCTAATGATTGAAAATAGGAATCAATTCCTTTATCTATTTGGCCTATTTCGACATAGATCATGCCGATATTATTCAATGCAGCAGATATGCCATCATTATCATTTAGCTGCTTTGCGTAATCGAGCGATTTGGAGTAATACTCTATCGCTTTTTGAGTCTCTTTATTATTATTGTAAATAATTCCAAGATTATTCAATGACATCGAAAGGCCCTTAATGTCATTTGTTTTTACATATAAGGCAAACGCTTTTTCATAGTATTCCTGGGCAAGATCGTTATTTTTTAGGGTTGCGTGTATGTTCCCGATGAAGTTATACGCATCGGCTAAGTCTTTATCAATATTGTGAGGTAAAAGAACATTGGCCGATTTAATAGCATATTCAAGGGCTTTATTAAAATCGTTAATGTCGTAGTAAATACTTGCAATTCTATAAAAAATCAA
>JAYTVX010000075.1:0-15869 GCA_043743775.1 Bacteroidales bacterium
AGAGGTATTAATCCTATTGCAGATGGTTATGATGATGGTAAGGATTATATTTGGATTGCCAATTTTGCGTGGCATGCATCAATAATAAATAAGAAAACAGGGTATAAGACGCCTTTATTAAAACATAATGGGGAATATGCAATTGCTAGCGATCTAAATAAAAATATATGGTTTGGCGGTTACTATGAAAAGTTATATAAATATGACCCCGAGAAAAACAAGGTAACTTACTATGAGCATAACAAAAATAACCCCCAATCTCTTCTAGGGGGAGAAATCTATACCATTTATTGCGACAGATCAGGGGTAATTTGGGTTGGTTCAAAAAGAGGGTTATCTAAATTATGCCCTTATAAATATAAATTCCCCTATTATCGGCACATACCTGATTTTCCTTCTCCAAAAACTAATAATATAACTTCCATCTTTGAGGATTACGATAAAGAAATATGGTTTGGCACTGCTGACTCATCAGTGTTCTGCTATAACCCTATTAATAACACCTATAGAGATTTCAAATCGATTGGTGATAATCCACAAACTATAGGTTCTAACAATGTTACTTCAATTGCTCAAACCCCAAATAGGGTGTTATGGTTTTCATTGTGGGGTGGGAAAGGGGGTGCACTAAATTCATATAATAAAAAAACGGGGAAGTTTAAGCGATATAGTACTTGCGATGATTATTACTGGTATAGTAGCCTAAATACCTATCAAAACCAAGTTTTAGTTGGATCGTGGGGTACAGGTGTGCTTTATTTTGATCCAAATAAATCGGATTATGTTAAGGTTTACTTACAGCACAGTAAGGGTTTTAACAAGGTGTCAACACACGATAGAAGATATGTATCCGATAAATATGGAAATATATGGTATTATTATTATAATGATGGAATAATATGCATGTATAGTACAAAAGAGGATAAGTATTACACTTTTTACTCAAATAGAATATCTACGCAGAATAAATTTAGTGAATTAAATTATGAAAAGCTAAATTCAATAGCTATACCCATTATAGAGGGTGTTAAGCCTGCTGTATTGCATAAAGACGTTAGGGGTATTGTATGGGAGGTTAGTTCTTCTTCTATATCAAAATTAAATTTTAATGAGAAAAATTTTGAAAGTTTTAATGCACCAACAAAAATAAATCCTTCATCGGTATGTAATAGTATTTTTAACGAAGGCTTTTGGATTGGGAAATTGAATGGTGTTATTTATTTCTCTCAAAAAGAAAAGTCTTTTAAAATTTTCAACTTGGATTTGTCTTTAGGAGAAATAGCCACGATTGCAGAATTAGACAAAAAACATCTTTTAATTAGTAGCTCATCAGGTACATATCTGGTAGATTTAAATTCTGAAAACAAGTTAAAGGAAACAAAAAGTATTTCTCAACTTACTATTAGCTCATCGTGCAGGCTTTTAGATGGTAATATTCTACTTGGGAATGAAAAAGGGTTATTTATTTATAATTTTAAATCGGATACTTTAAAACGAATAAATGATAAAAGTCTCGATATCAATATCTATTCTATGTATGCATCAGAAGATGGTGTTTACATAGGCAGTAACAATGGATTGCTCCTATACAATTCGAAGTGTGGTATAGAGAGATGGTGGAAGGCAAACCCTAAAGATAAAAGCCAGCTTAGTTCAAATATCATTCAATCGGTGACTCAAACTCCTGATGGAACAATTTGGCTTGGAACCGACCAATGCCTATCTACATTAAATCCTGAAAAGCAAATATTTACAAATTATACAAATACCTGCTATGATGCAATTACAAGTTTTCTGGTTTCTGTAATTTATACCGATAGTAAAGCAAACACATGGGTAGGTTCAACAACTTCTGGACTAAGTAGAATAGATAATAAAACAGGAAAAGTTTTTACTTACTGGCAACACCCTTCAGATACAACCTCTATTGCTGAAGGCCCTATTGCTGATATTTATGAAAGTTTGGATAGTATAATTTGGATTGGAACAGAAAATGGGTTGTATATGTATCGACCTCAATTTGATAATTTCTTACGAATAGGAGAAAGAAATGGTTTAAATTGTTATAGTATTCGTTCTATTAGAGATGATAAATGTGGTAATATTTGGATAGGAACTGCCATTGGAATAAGCAAATTTAATCCTGTCACAAAGCAGGTTTTGAATTTTTCATGGAAAGATGGCCTTCAATCTGGTGAGTTTAACAGTAAAAGCGCTAATTGTTTGAAAGATGGGAAAATGATTTTTGGAGGTGAAGATGGGTACAATATGTTTGACCCTCAATCAATTCAATTAAATCCATATATACCTAAGCCTCTGGTAACAAGCATTAAAATTAATAATTTGCTGTTTTCTATTTCAAATCCTACAGAACTAAGCTTAAATTACGATGAAAGGAATATTGAGATATCTTTATCTGTTAACGATTATAATTTTCCCGAAAATAATAAAATTGAATACAAATTAGAGGGATTTGATAAAGAGTATAAACAAATACCTTATGGTGTACCTATAGTATATACAAATCTATCTTATGGTACATATTTATTATCAGTAAAGGTTGCTAATAATGATGATAAACAATCTGATAATCCATTAATAATTAAAATCATTGTAGAATACCCTTTTTGGCTTAAGTGGTGGAGTATTCTGATTGAAATCATTATTATTTCTGGATTATTTTCACTTTTGGTATTACTCAGGACTAAAAGGGTTTTGAAAAGCAACATAAGGTTTAGAAATGAGGTAGGAAATAAAACACAAACTCTACAAGTACAAAAAGATGAGATTACTTCACAAAATATTGCATTAATACAACAAAAAGATCACATTCAAAAACTTTACAATCAAGTATCTGAAGGTATTGAATTCGTTGAGTATTTTCAACGGAATTATATAGCCTCTCCAGACTTATATCATGACGTGCAATATGAAATTCTTAATATTTCAGTTCCTAAACACCAAATCTCTGGCGACTATTTTGAAGTATTTCAGTCTAAATATCGAAGTATATTTATTCTAATTGACTTTAATTTACCGGGTATTTCTGGGGCCTTTTTAAAAGTGATAATATCTAATATTTTACGGGAGATTATAAAAACTGATACAACAATCAATTGCAAACAAATAGTAAAACAACTAAAACAGAAAGTTGAAGGGAATGAAATTGGTTACAATAGATTTTTAATGGATAGCATTAATATTAGTATTTTAATTTATGATAGATCAAAGATGGAGGTAAGTTTCCATGGGGATAATGTCGATTTGTATTATTTGGATACCTCTAAAAGAGTCAAATCTTTCGATCGTTTTAAGAATAGGAGTGAATACAATGATTTAATTATTAAAATTTCTCATGGGGATATGCTATATCTATCATCAGATGGGATAATCAAATTTATTTCATCAATCCAAAATGAAAGCCCAAAGTCTTTAGATTTAATAAATATTTTATCGTTTATAGAGCCTTTGGAATTTGATTTACAGAAAAGTTGGTTAAGTGATTATATATACTCTTTAAACGAAACCAATAATCAAATGGATGATATAACGTTAATTGGAATTAAAATAAAATGATACTTTATACAAAAATGTTTTTTAGTAAAAGTAAAAGGGTAGGAGACTCCTACCCTTTTACTTTGTTTTAGCATTATGTTTACAGATATTCTTCAATTGGAGCACAAGAGCAAACTAGATTTCTGTCACCATAACCCGAATCGATCTTGCCAACTGCTGGCCAGAACTTATTCCCAGCAATCCAAGGTAAAGGGAATGCTGCTTTCTGACGGCCGTAGGTATGCTTCCACTCATCAGCAGTAACTTCAGTGGCTGTATGGGGTGCATTCTTTAGCACGTTATCAACCTTATCGGCTTTGCCCTCCTTGATCTCATCAAGTTCTTGCTTAATAGCAATTAAGGTATCAACAAAGCGATCGAGCTCCTGTTTCGATTCACTTTCAGTAGGTTCAACCATTAGGGTTTCGTGAACTGGGAACGAAAGGGTAGGAGCATGATAACCATAGTCCATTAAACGACGAGCGATATCGCCTGTTTCAACATCGAAGGTTGCTTTGTAATGTTGACAATCAAGAATCATCTCATGAGCAACGCGTCCAGTTTCTCCAGAATAAAGAACGCTAAAGTACCCTTTTAGACGAGCAGCCATATAGTTAGCGTTTAGAATAGCCAATTTTGTAGCCTTTGTTAAACCTTCATTACCAAGCATTAGGATATAGCCATAGGTAATGGGCAGTACACTTGCACTTCCATAAGGAGCAGCTGAAACGGCAGTAATTGCTTTATCTCCACCAGTTTTAATTACTGGGTGTGAAGGAAGGAAATGAGCAAGTTCCTTTGTAACGGCAATTGGACCAACTCCAGGACCACCACCACCATGGGGTATTGCAAAAGTTTTATGCAGATTAAGGTGGCAAACATCAGCGCCAATCTCACCTGGGCTGGTAAGTCCAACCTGAGCGTTCATGTTCGCCCCATCCATGTAAACCAAACCACCATTCTTGTGTATTATATCCATCATCTCGCGGATTTTGTACTCGAATACTCCGTGGGTAGAAGGATAAGTAACCATAAAACAGGATAGTTTATCCTTATGCTGTTCGGCCTTTAATTTCAAATCATCAACGTTGATATTCCCTTTCTCATCGCAGGCAACAACAATCACCTCCATGCCCGCCATTGCAGCACTTGCAGGGTTTGTTCCGTGTGCTGATGCTGGGATAAGAACTACGTTACGATTCGTATCGCCCCTCACGATGTGATACTGACGGATAACCATTAATCCAGTATATTCACCTGCTGCACCCGAGTTGGGTTGTAGCGAAACGGCAGCAAATCCGGTTATCTCAGCTAAATATTTTTCCAGATCATGAATCATCTCCATGTAACCAGCAACCTGATCTACTGGAACAAATGGGTGAATACTTCCAAATTCTGCACGGCTTAGCGGGAGCATCAGCGATGCACCGTTTAGCTTCATAGTGCAGCTACCCAGCGAAATCATGCTGTGGGTTAAGGAAATATCTTTGCGTTCCAACTTCTTAATATACCGCATCATTTCGGTTTCGGAGTGGAACATGTTGAATACCTTCTCGATTAAAAAACTGCTAGTACGCTTTAGGTTAGCAGGTATTTGGTTCGATTCAATAATTTCGTTAACTACTATAGCCTTTTTACCTAGGGCTTCAGCGAATATTGTTAGAATACTATTGATATCACTAATGCTAGTTACCTCGTCGAAACTTAACCCAATTGTACCGTTCTCCTTGTAGAAGAAGTTAAGTTTGTGTGCAAGAGCCTTCTCTCTAATTGCGTTTAAGCTAACAGAAGCAGGAAGAGAAATCTCAAGTGTATCGAAGAAACTCTTTACATTCTGAGTATACCCAAGTTTAACAAGTTCGTTGGCAACGATTACTGCTGCACTGTGGGTGTACGAAGCAATTTTCCTAATTCCTTCTTGTCCATGATATACTGCATACATTCCAGCCATTATAGCAAGAAGCGCTTGAGCGGTACATATATTAGAGGTAGCTCGTTCACGTTTGATATGTTGTTCACGGGTCTGTAGAGCCATACGTAAAGCTTTATTGCCGTGTTTATCGATTGAGACACCGATAATACGACCGGGCATGCTACGTTTATGCTCATCTTTAGTAGCAAAAAAGGCTGCATGGGGTCCACCGAATCCCATTGGAACACCAAAACGCTGGGTTGAACCAACTACAATATCAGCGCCCCATTCACCTGGAGGCGTAATAAGCACAAGGCTTAAAAGGTCAGCGATAACTGAAACAAGAACACCAGCCTCATGAGCCTTTGATGTGAATCCAACATAATCGCGAACCGTTCCCTTAGCCGATGGATATTGAACAATAGCACCAAATTCTTTACCAGTGTAAGTGTATTCACTATAGCATCCTGTTACAACCTCGATTCCGAGTGGTTTTGCACGGGTAATGATTACCTCAAGGTTTTGTGGGAAGATATCTTTATCAACAAAAACCACATTCTTACCATCCTTAACTGCTTGACGGCTGCGAAGGTTATGCATCATAATCATTGCCTCTGCTGCAGCGGTTGATTCGTCGAGTAATGAGGCATTGGCAATCTGCATCCCTGTCAAATCCATTACCATTGTTTGGAAGTTTAGTAAAGCTTCCAAACGACCTTGGCTAATCTCAGCTTGGTATGGGGTGTAGGATGTATACCAACTTGGATTCTCAAAGATGTTACGGGTGATTACTGCTGGAGTCGCTGTACCATAGTAGCCCAAACCAATAAATGAACTGTAAATTTTATTCTTTGAGGCTAAAGCATTGATTTTACCAAGATATTCGTGCTCTGTCAGTGGAGAGGGCAAATTGAGAGGTTTCTTTAATCGTATAGATGTTGGTACGGTTTGGTTAATAAGCTCGTCGAGCGATGATACGCCAACAGTTTTCAACATTTCATTAATATCATGGTCGCTTGGACCAATATGTCGTGAAACAAAGGAATCGGTTATCATTATAATTGAGTTTTATTTTGGTAAATAATTTAGTATTTTAAAAATTGATGTAAAAGTAAAAAAATGATTTCGGATTAAATTTGAGATTAATCACTTTATTAAAAAAGAATTTATTCTTAACCCTTCTGGAAGAATGGATTATTTTTTCTTTCGTATTCTATCGTAGTGGAATTGCCATGTCCAGGGTATACAACTACATCATCACCAAGCGGAAATAATTTGTGAACAATGCTCTCGATTAATGTTTCGTAGTTTCCACCCATCAAATCGGTCCGACCAATTGAGCCATTGAAGAGGGTATCACCTGAGAATAGAATTTTTTCATCGCGCAGAAAAAAACAGATACCACCCTTTGAATGACCGGGTGTATGAATAACTTCAATGGTCGATTTCCCAAATGAGATTGAATCACCCTCTTTTAAAAAACCATCAATTCTTGGGGCCTTTTCTAACGAAATCCCAAACATTAAGCCATGTTTAGGTGATATTTCAATTAAAGGAAGATCATCGGGATGTACAAAACAGTTAACCTGATATAATTCCTTTAAGGATTCAATCCCAAGAATATGATCGATATGTCCGTGGGTTAGAATTAGCTGCTTTACAACAAGTTGATTTGAATCGACGAACCAGTTGACCTCATCAATATCTGATTGTGTATAGCAACCGGGATCAATAATTATGGCTTCGCCGGTGTGATCGTAAAGAATATATGTGTTTTCTTGAAAGGAATTAAGAACTAGCTGTTTTACTTGTATCATCTTTTTTAGAATTTGGAATGATGGAAAAATGGGATCGAGTTTACGAGTTCGGTGTAGCCAATGATGGAAAAATGGTTTGGGTTCATGTTTTTTTTCCAATGATCCATTATTCCATTACTCCAATTCAATTCAGTATGTATGATATAAATAGACAATTCGTTAGGTCATTCTAAGTAAAGAAAATTTTCTCCTACTGCTTTGTACCTTTTAACAAAGGAACAAAGATAAAGTTTCCGTGCTTAGTTACGATAGTTTCAGTTTCACTAATCTTTTCAACTAAAGTCATCACCTGCCCAAGCTTATCCCCAAAAGGTACAACTAGTTTTCCTCCAACCTCCAGCTGCTCAATTAGTTTTTCGGGAATCTCGGGAGCGCCAGCGGTGATTAGAATTTTGCGATAAGGACCATAACTTGGCATACCCAGGTAACCATCGCCATAAAAAAAGTGTGGTTGGTAGCCCATCACCTCGAGTTGTGCTTTGGCTTTCAGAAAAAGTTCCTTTTGACGCTCAATGGTGTAAACCTTTGCGCCCATTTCTAGGAGGATAGCAGTCTGATAACCAGATCCTGTTCCAATTTCGAGTACTTTCTCTAAGGGTTGAATATCTAAGAGTTGTGATTGGAATGCAACGGTGAAGGGCTGTGAAATGGTTTGACCTGCTCCAATTGGAAATGCTGAGTCTTTGTATGCGAAGTTGATGAAGCCACTATCCATAAAAAAATGGCGAGGAACAGCTCCAATTGCATCTAAAACGCGCTGATTGGTTATCCCTTTTTGTTTTATCTCTTCAACTAAATTTCTGCGAAGACCTTTATGTCTGTATGTATCCTGCATTTTCTTGCTTAACTCTAATTGCAGACACAAAGATAATAGGAGTTTTATTATTTCAGAGTGTTACTATTTAGTTAATAAAAAGAGTAATAAATGCATTAAACTGGGAGTAATTTAGGGTAAATTTGTAAAGGAATTGAATGCCGAAAAAATTACAGATTATTGATTCTGAATTATAGCGGTAACAACCCTATTCCTGACTCCGGACTTCACTTTATTTGAATAAATACTTACTGAAAAACGACAAGCAATTACTAAGGCATCAATCAATAACTAGCAAGTAATCCTTATGAAAGTAGGCTTTTTTACTCAAAATCCAGTGAATATTGATTTGTTACAATCGGTTTCAGATCGAAATAACCTTGAACTGGTTGGTGCCTACTTCGAGAATAACGAAGGCTCTATTGTTTCTGACTCCAAAGTTTACAAATCGGAGGATGAACTTTTAGTTCAAATTGAAGTTGCATTCGTTTTTCTTGATGATAAAAGCTATTTCGATCTTACGGCCAAGGCTTTAAAAAGGGGCATAAACATCTTTTTAGCAAGCCTTCCCGATTACTCATACAATGCTCTTTTGGAAATTAATGAATTGTCATCCGAAATTGGTGTACCTATTGGATTTGGATGCGCAGGAGATACCTTGATTAAACAGGATGAAATTATTGGAAACTACTTTATGCTTCAGCTAACCCGTGACGCAGGGAAGGCCGTTAATGATGTATCTTTTCGTAGAATGCTAGTTTATGATATTGCTTCCTTTGTGAGGATCAAGCCCTGCGGTTTGCGAAAGTTTAGAGTGAATGGGTTGCCCCTTTTTACTAAAAATCCAAAGGCCATAAACCTTCGCATGGAGTATGATAATAGCAGCATAATAGCTTCAAGCATAACGAGGGTTGATGAAACGGAAAGGTGTGTTCTGCGCTTTTTTTCAGGTGATGATGGATACTTTAAAGATCTTCCAAGTAAGAATATTGCTTTTATCGATAACACCCTACACTCGCTTGAATTCCTTTTGAATGACGAAGAATTTATTGCGAACATCAATATATATATTCAAGAAATTCAGGCAAAATCATCCTTAAGTTTTGGCATAGAGAATGCAATTGAAGCCTTAAGCATTGTTGAATCGATTGAAGGGCTGCTTTACCCATTGAACTAACCGCTTCTTTATTTTTACTATCAGCTTATTTTCCTTAAATTGTAAGCCCCAAAATAAGAGAACTGTGAATAGAAATTGGCAGGTTTTTAAATACCTTTTTTTTGATTTTGTTAGCCTTATAATTGCTTGGATAGTATTTATTTATTATAGGAATAGGTTTTCCCATGGAGGTTCTATCATTGAGCTAATCCCCTCAGAGCCTTCAATCAAATTTTTTATAGGACTTATACTCTTTATCTTTTTTTGGTTAATCCTTTTCAGCCTTGCTGGATTCTATAATGATATATTCCGAAAATCCCGAATTAAAGAACTTGGTAACTCAATTGGAATAACCTTGGTAGGTACATTTACTATTTTTATAGCAGTAATGTATAAGGATATGGTTTTGTCTTCAATGTATTACTTTAAACTTTTTTATACTCTTTTCATCTTTGTTTTTGCTCTTACCTATTTCCCTAGGCTAATAATTACCTCAATTACAATTCATCGAATTCATACCCGTAAGTATGGTTATCCAACAATAATAATTGGGGATGGCGAGAAAGCTCTTGAACTATTCAATGAACTTCAAGCACAGATTAAATCTCAGGGTTATAAAATTGTTGGATATGTTGAAGTTGGAAAAACAAACAATAATAGTTTATCTGGGATTATCCCAAATCTTGGTGATATAAAATCTATCGCTCAGATTATTCAAACCAATAGAGTAGAGGAGGTCCTTTTGGCCCTCGATAATACTGATAATAAGGGCATGCTTAAGCTTATCAATGAGCTGCTTAGTTTGAGTGTTATTATTAAAGCAATTCCTAGTTTATATGATTATCTGACCGGAAGGGTGAAGATGTCGGAAATTTTTAGTGCTCCGTTATTTAGGATATCCTTTGAGCTGATGGCTCCATGGCAACTTAAGGTTAAACAGTTCATGGATTATCTGGTTGCTACAGCTGCATTAATTGTTCTGTTTCCGTTTATATTAGTTCTTTGTGTCCTAATCAAGTTAACCTCAAAAGGACCAGTTCTTCATAAACAGGAGCGAATAGGTCAGTATGGCAAACCCTTTATGCTCTATAAATTTCGTTCGATGTATATTGATGCAGAATCTGCAGGGCCTGCATTATCGAGTAAAACTGATAACCGAGTTACCTCTTTAGGCCGATTTATGCGAAAAACCCGACTCGATGAAGTTCCTAATTTCTTTAATGTGATAAAAGGAGAGATGTCGTTGGTAGGACCTCGACCCGAGAGACAATTTTTTGTGAATCAAATCATTAAAATTGCTCCACACTACATTCATTTGCAAAAGGTGAAACCCGGCATTACATCTTGGGGGCAGGTTAAATATGGTTATGCCGAAAATGTTGATCAGATGGTCGAAAGGCTTAAATATGATCTTCTCTACATCGATAACATGTCGATTATTGTTGACCTTAAAATTATAATCTATACTTTAATCACCGTGTTCAAGGGGAAAGGAGTTTAATCTCCTTCAGAGGCTTGTATACTGGACCTGTTGGCGTTAAAACGCTTTGGTAGAATATTACACTTTTAACTTCTGCCTCCTGTACAATTTTAGAATTATTCTTGTTGATGTAGTTAATTAGATCGGTTGATGATTTTAGTTGCCTTACTCTTCCTAGCGTAAAATGCGGAGAAAAATCTCCGGCGGGTTCTTCGAAACCAAAAGATAATACTGATGCTCGAACAATTTTCATTAATGAAAATAGGCAATCTGATTTTGCCATACCCACCCAGATAATCCTCGGTAAATTTGGGCTCCCGAAGAGGCCAAACCCTTGAAGTTTTATTTGAAACGAAGAAAATCCCCGTAACCCTAGCTCAAGTTTCTGAGCAATTTGATCAATTAAATCAATAGGAGTATTCCCCAAAAAAAAGAGGGTGAGATGTAACGATTGCTCATCAACCCATTTGATGCTGTCATCTTTGAGTAAGGTCTTTAGCTCTTTCCATTTCCCATCTAGTACGCGATCCACCTTTACATCAATGGCTACAAAGGTTCTGAGTGTATCCATTTACTTTTAGGTTTTTCAATCATTTTGATTTTTGAAATTTGTCTTTTGTCCTTTGATTTTCTATAGCTGCCTATGCTCGTAAAGGATTATCAGCTCGTTTAGAATTTTATCCTCACCCTCCTCGTCAAACTCACTTTTCAGGTTTGAGCCAAATATTCTAGCAACAGCTTGCCAAAATCCAGCAGAAAAACTTCCTTTCAGCTCTTTAACGAGGTCGTATGAGGTTTTACCTGTCTGCCTATCAATGAGTTTAATCAACATTTTCCCTTGCGATACGGTTAATCCCATCAACTTTTTTTCAAAGTCATTCCGTATCTCTTTTTCGGTTTGATTAATGAATTGTTCTTTTTCGCGCTTCGTGGACAATAGTTGAAGCTGCTCATTCATGTTATTCAGTTTTGTTTGAGCAATTCTTGCGTATGGGTAAACGGCTTTAAGATTTCTAATCATTCGTTGATACTGACGATAATCCTTCTTTGTTTTAAAGGTACGCTTTGGGAATACAACTATTTCAGGGATTACCCAGTTAGGTAAAGGCTCACCATCAACAATTCTAATGGCGGGAATGGTTAAGCCATCTATTACAACAGTCTGTTGCGCTAAGCAGCCAAATGCTGGTAGTATAAGTATTGATGCTAATATCGCAATAAACCTATTCATAAAGTAACCCTCTATCCCTTAAACGATATTTATGATTTTTTGTTTTCCCCTTAATTGAAGCAAAAGTATTTCTGTTTTTACAACAAAAAACAAGCAAATATATTTCATGTACTTGTTTTTTTTTCTGAATTTAACAAAATAATTAAAACGCTAAAGCCATGGAAGTTATTTCGAGTTCAGAACAGAGTCAAGTAAAATATGCCGGATTCTGGTTAAGATTTGCAGCTTATATAATCGATCAGTTTGTAATTGGTATCGCAGGACTTATAATTGCAGTGCCAATAATTATAGGGATAATAGCATTTGGGATCAACCTTGATGGGATAAAAAATTCTTCAGATTTTTTTACTCACGAGGGATTATTGATGGTTGGTGGAATTATAGGGATGATCGTACTTGCAATCCTTATCAGTATAGTAATGAAATGGTTATACTATGCACTGATGGAATCGTCGAGATATGGTGGAACGCTTGGTAAAATGGCTGTCAGCATTATGGTTGTTGATTTGGACGGCAATAGAATTACATTCGGAAGGGCAACTGGTCGTTACTTTGCAAGGATAATAACAAATATGACCCTATTTATTGGCTATATCATCGCAGGTTTTACTGTAAAAAAGCAGGCTCTTCACGATATGATTGCAAGTTGTCTAGTCATTCAGAAATAGTTTTTTTGAATCTATCTAAACAATCTGTTCTGGTTTCCGTTCTTTAGGTTGAAGCATTAAAATAGCTATGGAAAGAGTCAAGAAAAAATATTCGAACGACGAAATAACAGTTTTTTGGAACTCCTCGGAGTGTATCCATGCATCTATCTGTTACACCAAACTCCTATCGGTTTTTAACCCTCGTAATCGCCCGTGGATCAACCTCGAAGGTGCAGAGATTGATAAAGTGATTGATATTGTAAATGAGTGTCCTACGAATGCGTTAACTTTTAAGTGGAATAATCCTGAGAAGAATAATTCAGAAAAATCACTAAAGGCAATTAAGGAGGAAATTAAATCACCCACAGGTGAGTTTGATAGTGAGTCGGTAAGAGTTCAAATCATGAGAAATGGACCAATGCTTATATCGGGAAAATTTAGGGTGATCGGCTATGAGGGCAATGAATTAAAATCGATGCAAATGATCTCTCTTTGCCGATGCGGACAATCGGGAAGTATGCCCTTTTGTGATGGCAGCCATTTTAAAAAGAACTTTAAAGATACGGAGGAGTAAAATGGATGAAATAAAACGAGTATCTGCAGAGATAAAGTTGTCAAAGAATCAACCCATTAAGATAACTGGTAATTTCGAGGTGATTGGAATTAATGGTAAAATTCTAAATACAGATTTTAGTAAGGATACCTACCTATGTGCGTGTGGACGATCAAAGAGCAAACCATTCTGTGATGGAAGCCATAGAGGTTAACTCTATTTAGGTTGAGATGGGATACAGATAGTTACTTTGCATTTCTTGCTATTGCATCCTCAATAACCATGCTGAATACATCATCCATATCCTTACCAAATGCTTTTACCTGTTGGGGTATGATGCTAGCTTCACTCATCCCAGGAACTGTGTTAATTTCGAGAAAGTAAAGTTTGTCATTGCTGTAGATATAATCGATTCTCACAATTCCCCTACAATTCAGCTTGTCGTAAATTTTTGATGATAGCAAATGAATGCGATCGGAGAGGGCAGAACTTATCTCTGCAGGGGTTACTTCTTCCGATTGGTTGAGGTATTTTGCCTCGTAATCGAAAAATTCATTTTTCGAAATAATCTCAGTTACTGGAAAAATATATTCTTTGTCGGTAGTTTTAACTAAACCACAGGTTAGCTCTCTGCCAGCAATAAACTCCTCAACAAGGGCTGTATTGTCTTCGGTTAATGCCTTGGTAATTGCAGGAACAATATCCTCAGTTGTTTTTACTTTGCTTATTCCGTAGCTGCTACCACTCTCGTTAGGTTTTACGAATACAGGAAGTCCTAAGTGAATTGCTAAAATCGAAGGATCAATTACCTGCCCTTTATGGATTATAGAACCTTTGGCAAGATCTACCCCAGTATCTTGAACCAATTCTTTACAAAAGTATTTATTAAAAGTAACCGAAGTGTTCATAACACCACCAGTAGTGTAGGGTATATTAAGCATCTCGAAATATCCTTGAAGCAATCCGTTTTCACCGGGTGTACCATGAATGGCTATTAACGCGCAATCAAATAATATTTTTTCGTCGTTGATGGTAGCGCTAAAATCATCCTTGGATACTTGAAAATCACCTAATTCAGGATGTTTTAATGTCCAAGTAGTACCTTTAACTAGTATTGTGTAAATGTTGTAGCTTGTTTTACTTAACCATTTAGTAATTTGAGCAGCACCTTTTAACGAGATGCCTTCCTCTGAAGAGTTACCACCTGCAAGAATTGCAATATTCCTATGTTTAGTCATGATCTATTTTTCAGAAAACATATCAAAGATATTCAAAAGTGTTTATTCCAGAAAAGAAAAGTTATTCAGAATCGGAATTATGTAGAACTCAGAACAAATAACCTAATCCTCCACCTCTCTACCTGCAACATAGTTTCTCCATTTATCGATAACCCGTATCATATCATTGGGGAGTTCCGATTCAAAGTGCATATCCTTCCCCGTAGTTGGGTGTTTGAAACCTAATGATTTTGCATGAAGTGCATGCCTAGGGCATAATTGAAAGCAGTTATCGACAAATTGACGATACTTTGTAAACACAGTTCCCTTAACTATAATATTCCCCCCGTAACGGTCATCGTTGAATATGGGGTGTTTAATATACTCGAAATGGGCTCGAATCTGATGAGTTCTTCCCGTTTCAAGTTTGCATTCCACCATATTGACGTAGCCCATGCGTTCAATAACCTTCCAATGGGTTACGGCATGTTTCCCCTGATCCTCATTGGGGAAAACCTGCATTTTTTTCCGATCACGAATACTGCGGCCGATATTTCCGGTTATTGTTCCTTCCTCGGCATCCATATTCCCCCATACCAGAGCGATGTACTTTCGCGTTGATGTGCGGTCGAAGAATTGCTTTGCCAAACGATTCATGGCTATTTCGCTCTTTGCAATCACCAGGATTCCAGAAGTATTCTTATCGATCCGATGAACCAACCCCGGACGTACTTCCCCAGAACTAAACAATGGGACATCCTTTAGGTGATACATCAGTGCATTTATAAGTGTTCCTGTAAAATTGCCATGTGCAGGATGTACAACCATTCCGGGTGCTTTATCGACTACTATCAGGTCATTATCCTCGTACATGATATTCAACGGGATATTTTCAGGCTTGATATCTGTATCCCTTGGTGGGTCAGCCATCACTATCGAGATGGAGTCGAGGGGCTTAACCTTGTACGACGACTTAACAGCTTTCCCGTTTACCAGAATAGTATTGGCATCGGCAGCACACTGAATTCTATTCCTTGATACTTGATGAATCTTGGTGGATAGATACTTATCGATCCGCAGCATTGCCTGGCCGGGATCAACGTCAAAATGGAAATGCTCGTAGAGCTCCGATTGCTCTTCTGAGGTCTCGTCCAGCTCATCATCCGGGCTGGTATAGGAGTCATTTGGATTGATCATTTTATTATCACCAACTTTTTAGTGGTAGTTGTTTTATTATGGAGTGTTAGCTGAAAAAGGTATATACCCGGAGAAAGGTTACTTACGTCGATATTGCTATTATCATAAAATTTATTCATAACCACTTGACCGGCAATGTTAACTATCCGAATTCGTTCGGGCTGAGTACCCTCCGAAATATTCAAATTGATAAGATTAGTTGCAGGATTTGGATAGATTGTGAATTCGGCTTTTTTGGTTGGTATTTCAATTGCGGTTTGACCCTGAGCGAATTTTCCGAAAACAGGTTT
>JAYTVX010000076.1:0-6425 GCA_043743775.1 Bacteroidales bacterium
CCCGTAATCAATTTGCATCCTACGGTATGGGTCAGATGCCCGATGAATATCTTGTAAGCTATGCCGATAGCGTTTTAAAGAAAGAGGGTGAGAAACGCAAGATTCAGGAAAAAATCCTTGAGGATAAAGTTGTTGTAATTATTAAAGAACTGGTTAAACTCGACGAGAAAGAGGTTACAACCGATGAATTTAACAATCTGAAATAATTGATTTGATAATATATGAGGACCGGAACCCTTGAGGCTTCCGGTCCTCTTTATTTGAGCATGTCTTAATAATTACCCATAAACATTCCCGCCTTCGCGGGAATGAAAATCGAAATCGAGACTGATTAATTTTATGTATTCATAAAAACTATTTAATCGCCTTAGCTGTTGTTTACAAATCAACTATTAAAAAAAGGAATTATCTTTGGGTTTACATCAATCATTCGAAATCTTTTAACAAGAAGTTAAATCATAATAAATTTAATATGAACCATAACATGAGTGAATTCGAAAAGTATGCCATTAGGCATCGCGGGATTAGCAGTCTGTCGCTACATAACTTCCAGTCAATGCACGGCAATTATATTTCACCGACCATCATCGAGGAGCGCCAGCTAAACATTGCCACCATGGATGTGTTTTCACGTCTTATGATGGATAGAATAATATTCCTAGGGGTTCCCATTAACGATGATGTTGCTAATATTATTCAAGCACAACTTTTGTTCCTTGAATCGTCTGATCCTTCAAAGGATATTCAAATTTACTTAAACACTCCTGGGGGTTCTGTTTATGCCGGTTTAGGGATATACGATACAATGCAGTATATCAGCTCCGATGTAGCTACAATTTGTACAGGAATGGCTGCTTCCATGGGAGCCGTTTTGCTAACTGCCGGGCAGAAAGGGAAACGAACAGCACTCCCACATTCAAGGGTGATGATTCACCAGCCAATGGGAGGAGCCGAAGGCCAAGCATCCGATATTGAGATCACAACCCGAGAGATTCTGAAACTTCGCGATGAGCTCTACAGTATCGTTGCTAAGCACTCAGATAATCCATTCGAGAGAATTCAAAAAGATTCTGATCGCGACTACTGGATGACTGCGCTTGAAGCGAAGGAGTATGGTATGATTGATGAGGTATTGCTGAGAAACGAGACTATTAAGAAATAAATATTCTGTTATTGTTTTACCTGTCAGGCGATTAAGACCTGACAGGTTTTTTGTATAAATAATTTGTACCTTTGTGGGCAACAAATTGAGCTTAAGGATAATTAGATGAAGAAAGACGATAAATGTTCGTTTTGTGGACGCGATAGGCGCGACGTACACCTTTTGGTATCGGGTGTAAATGCTTTTATCTGCGATACATGTGCAGAACAGGCTAATCTCATCGTGCGTGAGGAGCTGAAGAAGAAGGGGGAGTTTACCCTGAACAAAGGCAAACTTCAAAAACCTGCTGAAATGAAGAAGTTTCTTGATCAGTATGTAATTGGTCAGGATGAGGCGAAAAGGTATCTATCGGTAGCTGTTTATAACCACTATAAACGGTTGATGCAGGCTAGTAAGAATAACGATGATGATGTTGAGATAGAGAAATCAAATATTCTTCTTGTTGGCGAAACAGGGACTGGGAAAACTTTACTTGCACGTACAATTGCCCGTATGCTCCATGTTCCATTTGCCATTGTTGATGCTACTGTACTAACAGAGGCAGGCTATGTAGGTGAGGATGTTGAGAGTATCCTCACTAGGCTTTTACAAGTAGCCGATTATAATGTTGAGGCTGCCGAAAAGGGTATTGTATTTATCGATGAACTGGATAAGATTGCTCGTAAGGGTGATAATCCCTCAATAACCCGCGATGTTTCGGGTGAAGGGGTACAGCAAGGTTTGCTGAAATTGCTTGAGGGTTCCATTGTTAATGTTCCGCCACAAGGAGGCCGTAAACATCCAGAGCAGAAGATGATTGCAGTGGATACTAAGAATATTCTCTTCATTTGCGGGGGCGCTTTTGAGGGCATCGAGAAAAAAATCGCACAGCGGTTAAATACTCAAATTGTTGGGTACGGTGCTAGCAAGAATCGTGATCATGTCGATAAGGATAATCTCCTACAATATATAGCTCCTCAGGATCTTAGGGTATTCGGGCTAATTCCAGAAATTATTGGAAGACTTCCCGTTTTAACTTACTTAAATCCGCTCGATCGTGATGCCCTGCGGAGTATCCTTACCGATCCTAAAAATGCTCTCATCAAGCAGTACATCAAACTTTTTGAGTACGATAACGTTAAGCTCGACATTGAGGACGAGGTGCTGAACTATATTGTCGATAAAGCTCTTGAGTTTAAACTTGGTGCTCGTGGTTTACGCTCTATCTGTGAGGCTATTATGATAGATGCGATGTTCGAACTGCCATCGGGCGAGGAAAGCCAAATGGTTATAACCCTCGATTATGCTCAGAAGAAACTCGAGAAAGCGAATGTTAATCGAATGAAAGCTGCTTAATTTTTTCTTTCACGAACAAAATTTATAAAAGTATACCCAAGCCCGTCATCATTGGCGGGCTTTCCTTTTGTAATGCTTTCGGTAGCCCATTCCGATAAATTCAGCTCTGGGAAAAATGTATCCCCAGGAAAACCTGCATGAACACGGGTAAAGTAAATTTTCTCCGTTAAGGGTAAAGCCTGTTTATAGATATCACCTCCCCCAATAATGAAAACTTCGCTATCCTCTTTTGCAAGCTCAAGGGCATCATCAATTGATTTGGCGACTAAACACCCTTCAACTTTATAATTCTCCTTCCTTGATACAACTATGTTAATCCGCCCAGGAAGTGGTTTTCCAACACTCTCGTAAGTTTTCCTACCCATGATAACATGATGTCCAAGGGTAATGCTTTTGAATCTTTTCAGATCCTCAGAGATGTGCCATAGCAGATGATTGTCGAAACCAATCACCTGGTTCTCTGCTACTGCAACTATTATTGAGATTGTCATTTTACTTAGTTGTTCGTGGATGGTCGTTTGTTATTTGTGCTGATTATAGTTGTATTGTTCCGTGTTCTGAAATTTACTTTCGATGAACTCACAAAAAACGCGCGGTTGATTTTTTGCCTTTTATCTTTTGCCTTATATCGCTATCTCACCCTTGATATGCGGATGTGGATCATATCCCTCCAGCTTAAAATCCTCGAACTTGAAATCGAAGATCGATTTAACTTCTGGATTAATAATCATCTTTGGAAGATTCTTAGGTTCCCTTGTCATCTGCAGCTTAACCTGTTCAATATGGTTTAAGTAGATGTGAGCATCACCAAACGAATGCACAAATTCTCCGGGTTTTAATCCGGTAACTTGCGCAACCATAAGGGTTAGTAAAGCGTAAGAGGCTATGTTAAATGGAACACCGAGAAAAACATCGGCGCTACGCTGATAAAGCTGGCACGATAGCTTTCCATCAGCCACATAAAATTGGAAAAGCGCATGGCACGGCGGTAACGCCATATGCTCTATTTCGCCTACGTTCCAAGCACAAACCATATGACGCCTAGAATCTGGGTTCTTGGTTATTGAATCGATTACCTGTGATATCTGATCAATATGTCTTCCATCGGCAGTTGGCCATGAACGCCACTGGTATCCATAAACAGGGCCAAGGTTTCCCAGTTCATCGGCCCATTCGTTCCAGATTTTAACCCCATTTTCGTTCAAGTATTTAATATTGGTTTCGCCGTTCAGAAACCAAAGCAGCTCGTAAATAATAGACTTGAGGTGTAACTTCTTGGTGGTGAGCAAAGGAAATCCCTCCGATAAATCGAAGCGCATCTGGTAACCAAATACGCTGACCGTTCCAGTACCTGTTCGATCAGTTTTATTTGCCCCTTTTTCTAGAATATGATCAAGAAATTCAATGTATTGCTTCATTTTTTATTCTATCGATAAGATTGGTTAAAGGTAATTTCATATTGTGAGAAAGCAAAGAAAAGAGGATAAGTTGATATATACAAGTTTACAAGTTGATAAGTATATAAGTTCTTAACCGTTTTGATATGACCAAAGAAGACTACCTTTACTTCTGCTCTAAAACATAAAGATTCGTCAATCATTTCCTTTGATGTGATGTTTAAGAAGCTGTAACTTATCCATTTAAAAACAAGATTTATGCCTTATAAGATCTACCATAATCCTCGATGTAAACATAGTCGTGTTGGATTGGATTATCTAAAGAAGATGACCTCCGATTTCGAGATTAGGGATTATATTTCCGAGGTGATCACTCTTAATGAGCTAAAGGAAATTCTTTTAAAATCGAACTTGAAGCCATCGCAGATTGTTCGTGCAAAAGAGGAGTATTTTAAAACGTATCTAAAAGGAAAATGTTTTACCGACGACGAATGGATAAAAATTCTAATCGAGAATCCAAAGTTGATTCAACGTCCGATTGTTGTTGGGAAATACAAAGCAGTTATAGGTAATCCACCTGAAGAAATTGCTAAACTTTTTTAATTGTGAATTATGAGAGTCGATAAGCGAATATTGGTTTTATACACTGCTATATTTCTCTCATCATTTACATTATGCTTTTCGCAAACCAAGGAGCGGGAATCATTCAGGGAGATGGAGATTCAGGTTCTTAAACTTATAAACGAACATCGCACATCTATCGGGTTGAGTGAATTGAAGAATAATGAGGACATTCACTCCGAGGCGACAACGCATTCAACAAACATGGCCGAGGAGAAGGTCTCATTTAGCCACGATGGATTTGATGGGCGGGTCGAGAGGTTGATGAAAAAAGTCGGTGGTAGTTCTATTGCAGAAAATGTGGCTTTGGGGCAAACTACCGCTCAAGAAGTAGTTGATAGCTGGTTGAGCAGCGAAGGGCATAAGCAAAATATTGAAAGTGATTATAATCTAACAGGGATAGGCATTGCGAGAGGTAATGACGGAGATCTTTACTTTACCCAAATATTTCTTTTGAACAAACACCCTAAAAAATAAACTTCTATGGCAGCACCCGATTTCAAATTTCAGGAACCATTTCCGTTAGGAAAGGATGAAACCAGCTACTATTTGCTAACCAAGGATTATATTTCAGTATCACAGTTTGAGGGGAAGGAAATAATTAAGATAGATACTGAAGGACTTGTATTGCTAGCCCAAAGAGCAATGCACGATTGCTCTTTTATGCTCAGAACAGAGCACTTACAACAGATGGCTGAAATTCTTGAAGATCCAAATGCTAGTAAAAACGATAAGTTTATAGCCTTGATGATGCTTCGCAATGCTGAAATCTCAGCAAAAGGGGTACTCCCATTCTGTCAGGATACTGGCACTGCAACCATTGTAGCCAAAAAAGGGCAACAGGTCTGGACTGGAGGAGGGGATGAGGAGGCTCTTTCCCATGGAGTATACAAAACCTACACAGGCGACAACCTTCGTTACTCTCAGACCATTCCTTTGGATATGTACAAGGAGAAGAATTCAGGTACAAACCTACCCGCTCAGATAGATATCTATTCAACCAATGGGGATGATTATAAGTTTTTATTTATTGCTAAAGGTGGTGGATCAGCTAATAAAACGTTGCTTTTTCAGGAGACAAAGGCATTATTAAACCCTGAAAGTTTAGAAAAGTATCTGCTTGAAAAACTAAAAATATTGGGCACAGCCGCTTGTCCACCCTACCATGTGGCCTTTGTCATTGGGGGAACATCTGCTGAAGCTTGTATTAAAACGGTAAAGTTAGCCTCGGCAAAATATCTCGATAATCTTCCTACTCAAGGGAATGAGTGGGGTCAGGCATTTCGTGATGTTGAACTAGAGAAGAGAATTCTGGATCTAGCGAATGGTATCGGAATTGGAGCTCAGTTTGGCGGAAAGTACTTTGCACTTGATGTAAGGATTATCAGACTTCCTCGACATGGAGCATCATGTCCCGTTGGCGTTGGTGTATCATGTGCTGCAGATCGAAATATCAAAGCAAAGATTAATAAGGATGGAATTTGGGTTGAGCAGCTAGAGAACAATCCTGGAAGGTTGATCCCTGAGAAATACCGAAAGGTAGACGAGGGCGAAGCAGTGAAAATCGATCTTAACCGACCCATGAAAGAGATACTTGCTGAGTTCTCAAAACACCCCGTAGGCACTCGATTGTCACTAACCGGAACAATCATTGTTGGTCGCGATATTGCGCATGCAAAGCTGAAAGAACGGTTAGATAAAGGCGAGGCCCTTCCACAATACATCAAGGATCATCCTATTTACTATGCAGGTCCTGCTAAAACACCATCAGGAATGGTCTCCGGTTCTTTTGGACCAACAACGGCAGGTCGTATGGATTCATATGTCGATCTGTTCCAATCGCTGGGCGGAAGCATGGTTATGATTGCTAAGGGGAACCGAGGTCAAGTAGTTGCTGATGCCTGCAAAAA
>JAYTVX010000077.1:0-2450 GCA_043743775.1 Bacteroidales bacterium
CATGCCCCAAAGTATCCTCCCAGCCAAATTCTACCATCTCCATTATCACAGAGCGAGTAGTTACCTGAAAAGGGGAGGGAGGTCAACATGCCTTGCTTACCAAAGAACAGGCTGCAGTTGGTACGGTAATCTGCTAGGAGCAACCCTCCTCCAGCGATGGGGAGGATGTCTGCAAGGAGAGTAGGACACTTTCGTGGGTCAAGAAGCGAAACAGTTTTAAGGTATTCTATAGCAGGCGTCTCAGATAGTAAGCGCACCCGAAAAAAACTTGCATTGGCTCCACCCCCATAGAGATAACCATCAACTTCCTTCAGTGTATGTTGTATATAGTCAGCATTCCTTTGTGATTCATGTTTAAGAATAATGACTATCCTATTATCAAAGTCAACTCGTGTCAAGTATCCATCCGCATCATCTATCCAGAGGCGTTTCTGGCTATCCACACACAACTTTCGAATCCACATGTTTCCCTGAAGTTTTTGGCCAAAGAAGCTCTGTACCCGCTGAAAATTGTCCATTTCTGGATTGTAATGGCATAACCCCGCAACAGTACTCACCCATAGAATTCCAGCGGAGTCCACCGCGAGGGAGGTAACATTACTAGATGGGAGGGAAGTGGTATCTGTATTGTTTAGGTAGGTGGTAAACTTGTACCCATCGAAGCGCATTAGCCCCTCCTGGGTGGCTAGCCACAGAAATCCTAGTTTGTCTTGAGTAATATCTGTAAAGAGGTAAGAGCACAGGCCGTCTTTCCGATAGTAGTTTCGGAATTTTGAGTAGCGATCCTCCACAAAGGTGAGTCTTTTTTCTTTTGACTGGGCCCAAGCACGGTTCACACTGGTCAGAAGAAGGACGATATAGGCAAGGGTAATCACCCCACTCATTGTGCGAATACCTTGCTGCATGCATCACAATTTTTATAGCAATCAGATTGAGTACTAATAACAAGTCTAACAAAAATATTTGGAAAAACAAAATTGCAATACTCGAAATCGGTTACATATTATACTTTAAACAGTATTGAATAACTTATTGTAATATACTGATCTTTATGGTACGAAGAAGGAAAGTTGAAGGGCTATGATCGGCAGTCCGAGTTGAAGAAGGATTTCCTTGATTCTTTCATAGCAGGATTTTTAGAGTACCTATGATTATAGCAAAATGAGCACTCTTGGAGTAAATATATAAAAAAATTAGGAGCAAAATTTGCTCCTAATCGTTGATTTACTTCTTGGTGTATTCCGCGAAATATTTAAAGAATCTTGGCACTACCTCTATCCCTTTATAGAAAAGGTCGAGAGAGAAGTTTTCGTTCGGGGAGTGGATTGCATCCGATTCAAGTCCAAATCCTAGTAGGATTGACTTTATTCCTAACGTGTCCTCGAATGTGCTAATGATTGGGATGCTTCCACCGCTTCGGAAAGGAATAGGTTTTTTCCCGAATACCTCATACAGCGCTTGACTTGCAGCCTGATACCCAGCGGTATTTGTAGGTGCTACATAACCTTGTCCACCATGATGTGCATTAACCTTAACCTTAACGCTTTTCGGCGCAATGGCATTGAAGTGATCCTGAAAAAGTTTTGCAATCTTTTTATGATCCTGATTCGGAACCAATCGCATTGATATCTTAGCAAATGCTTTAGAAGGCAATACCGTTTTAGAACCCTCAGCAGTGTAACCACCCCAGATTCCATTTACATCGAGGGTTGGACGAATACCTGTATGTTCAATGGTAGAATATCCCTTTTCGCCATGAATTTCATCAATACCGAGCGCTTTTTTGTATTGCTCAAGATTGAAGGGAGCTTTTGCCATTTCGGCGCGCTCTGCAGCATCAACCTCCATCACATCATCATAAAAACCTGGGATTGTTATATGATTGTTTTCGTCGTGCAGCGAGGCAATTAGCTTCGCTAAGATATTGATTGGGTTTGCAACTGTACCACCGAATAGGCCTGAGTGAAGATCTTGATTTGGACCTGTAACCTCAACCTCCATATAGGCGAGGCCTCTTAGACCTGTCGTAATTGAAGGGGTGTTCTTATCAATCATTGATGTGTCTGACACTAAAATAACATCGGCTTTAAGAAGATCTTTATGAATTGCACACCATTTGGTTAAGCTCGATGAACCAATCTCCTCTTCCCCTTCAATCATAAACTTTACGTTGCAGGGTAGGGTATTGGTTTTCACCATCAGCTCAAATGCCTTGGCATGGATAAAGGATTGTCCTTTATCGTCGTTTGCACCACGAGCCCAGATTCTACCATCGCGAACTTCTGGTTCAAAAGGTTTTGATTTCCATAATTCGATTGGATCAACGGGCATTACATCGTAATGGCCATAAACTAGAATTGTTGGCAGTTTTGGATCGATAATCTTTTCACCGTACACAATTGGATTACCTTCTGTTGGCATTACTTCTGCCTTATCGGCCCCTGCATTCA
>JAYTVX010000078.1:0-8568 GCA_043743775.1 Bacteroidales bacterium
TCTTTAAAACTAATATTTACAAGGCTTTATATCAACAAGACAAAGAACTTTTTAACAACTATAATGATTTCATCTTAACTAGCAACTTGAATTAATTAAATGATGCTTATACGTCAAGAAACTACTAAAGACTATAAGGCAACTGAGCATGTTGTGGAGGAGGCATTCAGAGATGCTGAGTTTGCCGATCATGCTGAGCATCTTTTAGTGCAGAGGTTAAGGGAAAGCGAAAGTTTTATTCCAGAAGTATCGCTTGTGGCTGAGATTGAGGGCGAGATTGTTGGTCATATTCTATTTACAAAGATCATTATTATCGGGGAAAAGATTTGGGATTCAATTTCGCTAGCACCCGTTTCTGTTCTTCCAAAACACCAAAGGAAGGGAATAGGCGGGGAGTTGATTCTTAAAGGTCTAGAGATAGTAAAACACCTCGGCTTTGAATCCGTAATTGTTTTAGGACATGAAGAGTACTACCCAAAATTCGGTTTTCAGAAAGCATCTAGCTGGAGTATTAAGTGCCCATTTGATGTGCCCGAGGGAGCATTCATGGCTATAGAGCTAAAACCTGGTGCATTAACACACGTAGTTGGAACGGTTGAGTATCCTAAGGAGTTTGGGATTTAATCATTTTTAACTTCTATGGGTGAGGCTAATCAACCTATTTCTTTTGCAGCATGAGTTGATTTGAATATCTTTGCGATTCAACATATAATGAGATGGAGAATAGTACAGAGGAAAGAAGACCAATAATACTGGTAACCAACGACGATGGATTTCGTGCAAATGGGATTGAGGCGTTAATCGAAATGGTTAAGCCGTTTGGTCGAGTAGTTGCTGTTGCACCCGAGGAAGGTAATTCAGGGATGTCGCATGCTATAACCATTAAAACTCCGTTAAGGCTTAAGCGAAGAAAACGTACCGATGATGTTGAGCTCTACTCGGTGAATGGTACCCCCGTTGATTGTGTTAAGCTGGCCATGAATCAGCTCTTCCAGATTGCCCCCGATTTAATTGTATCGGGTGTTAACCACGGTTCTAATTCGTCGGTTAGTATTTTTTACTCGGGCACGATGGCTGCGACCATTGAGGGTTGCCTTTACAATATACCATCCATAGGCTTTTCGTTGCTCGATTATACAAACAATCCTGATTTCTCTGCATCAGTTCATTTTGGACAGGTTGTGGTTCGTAATGTATTGGAGAATGGATTATCACAAGGAACCTGCCTTAACGTTAATTTTCCTGTATTAAAAGTTGATGAAATTAAGGGAATAAAGATTTGCAGGCAGAATAGCGGAATATGGAAAGAGGAGTTCGATAAACGAACCGATCCACGTGGGCAAGAATATTTTTGGCTTACTGGTTATTTTCATAATAATGAGCCCGATGCAATTGATACCGATGAATGGGCTTTGATCAATGGTTATGTGTCAATTGTCCCAATAACGATTGATCTTACGAGGTATCAGGAAATAGAACGGTTAAAGAGTTGGAATTTTACAATTAACGATCAAAAATATGCTTCAAAAAATCGATAAACAATGGATTGGCCTTATTATTGGGTTGATTTTACCCGCTGTAACATTCTTTTTGATCTACCTTTTTGCTTACCCAAAGCATACCGTTGTTTCTTACTATGAGATGATTATGGCAAAACGGTTTTTTGCTCAAATCCTTAGCTTAGCAGTAATTCCAAATGCGGGTGTATTCTTTCTATTTATTTGGGCAAATAGGCTAAACGTAGCAAAGGGTGTTTTGGCAGCAACCTTTTTATTAGCCATAGTTGTTTTTGCTCTTAAAATTTTCGGTTAGCAGTTTTTCGAATCAATTATTAATGATTCAATTGTTACTATTGTAAGTAAATTGATTTAAGATAGTCCGATGAAGTATTACATAGTTGCTGGCGAGGCCTCTGGCGATTTACACGCATCAAACCTGATGCTTGGGATAAAAAAGAAGGATCCAAGCGCCGAATTTCGTTTCTTTGGCGGCGATTTGATGAAGGCACAAGGTGGCACACTCGTAAAGCATTACCGTGAGATGGCTTTCATGGGTTTTCTTGAGGTGTTAATGAATATTCGATTGATCTCCAAGAATCTTAAAACATGCAAGGAGGATATAATTACCTATAAACCCGATGTGGTTATTCTGGTGGACTATCCTGGATTTAATCTTCGGATTGCTCGATTTTCCAAAGAGGCTGGATTTAAAGTATTTTACTATATTGCCCCTAAGGTATGGGCCTGGAAAGAATCACGGGTAGCGATTATAAGAAAGTATGTCGATCAGCTGTTCATCATCTTCCCATTTGAAATTGAGTACTTCCGAAAACACTCCATCGAACCAATTTTCGAAGGAAACCCCTCAATTGATGCTATTGCATTTAAGTTGAATAAAGATCAATCGTTCAGCGATTTTATAAAGGAGAATAACTTACCCGATAAACCAATAATTGCTCTTGTAGCCGGTAGCCGAAAGCAAGAGATTAAGTATAATTTACCCGTGATGCTGAAAATGGTGCAAAAATTCCCCGACTACCAATTTGTAATTGCAGGTGCACCATCGCTTAACCTTAGCGTTTATCAGCAGTATATAAAAGAAGTTAAGGTTTCAATTATCTATAATCAAACCTATCAACTTTTTAATCATAGTACTTTAGCGCTTGTAACTTCAGGCACAGCAACGCTGGAATCGGCATTGCTCGATACACCAGAGGTGGTTTGTTATAAAGGCGGTTTAATATCCATGCTTATTGCATGGATTGTTATCAAGGTTAAGTATATTTCGTTGGTCAACCTGAATATGAATCGTGAGGTTGTTACCGAACTAAAACAGTATGATTTGAATCCAACTCGATTATACAAAGAGGCGTCAGCACTTTTACCTGGGAATCCTAAACGTGATGTGATGTTGTCGGATTTCGCTAAGCTTAAAGAGGTATTAGGCGGAGAGGGTGCTTCCGAAAGGGTGGGAGCAAGGGTTGTGAGTCTTTTAACAAAAAAATAGTTAAAGTAGAATGAATCGAATCATTATTACCATATTAGGTCTTTTGCTAAGCTTAAATAGTTTTTCACAAAAAGTCAGCATCAGTCTATTTAATGAGTTAAGCCTAAATACTATTCTGATAACACCAACTGAGGGTAGCTACAAATTGATTACAGCCAAAAGTGAGATTAGACTTTCGACCGATCAAATAATCTATTTAAGTAAGGTCGGCGATTCAATTCTTGTTCGAGATGCTAATTCAAATCTTGGAACGTGGGCTAGAGTATCTATTGTAGGGCAAACCGAAAATGATATCATTCGGGTTAAGCCAATTCTACCATCATTCCCTGCACGAAAATACAATGATAATCTTAGCTTTTACGTTGAGTTCAATAGGCTGATGACCATTAACATGATTGATCGCGAGAAGTACATTGCTAGCGTAGTTGAAGCTGAGGCAGGTCCAAATAAGGAGGATGAATTTTACAAAGCCCAATCGTTGATTGCTAGAACCTTTGCATTGGCTCATCTCGAAAAGCATAAGGGCGAGGGTTTTAATCTATGCGATGGGACGCATTGTCAGGCGTATAAAGGGATTATAGGGCTCGATAAAGATATCTATAAAGCCACATTAGCTACAGATGGTGAGGTGATTGTTGATACAACAATGCAGTTTATTACAGCTGCATTTCATTCAAACTGCGGAGGTTATACCGCAAATTCACAGGATGTTTGGCTTACCTCAAAACCATATTTGGTTTCAGTAGAGGACCACCACTGCTTGAATTCGCGAAATGCGAGCTGGGAGGTTTCAGTACCCCTTAATAAATGGAAAGCATTTCTTCAAACCAAAGGGGTCGATACTTTAGCCATCACTGATTTTAAACAGTACAATTTCAAACCAAAGGAGAAAGAGCGCCCAGTATATTACCCCATAGCCAACCAGAAGATACCGCTGATTCAAATACGAAGTAATTTTAAACTTCGTTCAGCATTCTTCTCTATTCAAGTGGCAAAGAAAGATGTTAGGATAATTGGTCGTGGTTATGGTCATGGGGTAGGATTATGCCAAGAGGGAGCAATGCAAATGGCTGTGAGAGGCTGGAAGTATGATAAGATTATCAGATATTACTATAAGAATGTGAAAATTGTAAATATCAGTGAGGTTTCACCTTCTGCATCGATTATAGATGTGTATGTTGTGAATAAAGACACAACCAAAGTTGATTCGATTAAGATAAAATAGTTGTAATTTTTCATTTTTCATTTTTCATTTTTCATTTTTCATTTTTCATTTTTTAATTATTCATAATCAATGTTTGCAATATTTATAAAGGAGGTTAGTGGATTCTTTTCATCGTTGACCGGATATATCGCAGCATCATTTTTTCTTGTTGTACTCGGGCTTATAATTTGGGTTTTCCCCGGTTCGATGAATGTTTTAGATGGTGGTTACTCAACCCTTGAAACGCTTTTTATCATCGCGCCATGGGTTTTCCTATTCCTTGTTCCTGCAATCACCATGAAGACCTTTGCCGAGGAGAACAAAAACGGTACCATCGAGCTAATTCTTACCCGGCCTATCAGCGATATTAAGCTTGTGCTCGGAAAGTATTTTGCCTCTGTTCTGCTTGTTCTGCTGATATTGATCCCTTCGTTGATCTTCTTCCTATCGGTTTATCTTTTAGGTAGTCCTGTTGGAAATATTGATACTGGGGGTGCTTGGGGATCATTTATTGGGTTGTTCTTCCTTGCAGCGGCATATGCTGCTATTGGAGTTTTTGCTTCAAGTCTAACCGATAACCAGATTGTTTCTTTTATTCTGGCGATAGTAATTGCGTTATTCGTCTATACTGGATTGGACTCTATCGCTTCACTTGGAATTTTCTCGGAATTTAAATATTTTCTTGTCCAAATGGGAATTCATGAGCACTATAGTTCGATGAGTCGTGGTGTAATTGATACTCGGGATGTTGTCTATTTTGCCTGCCTTTCTTCAATCTTCATCGTTGCTACGCGCATCAGAATTCAAAGCAGGAAATGGTAATCAAAATTTATTCTAATAATGCGAAGTAAAGTTAAGAATCGGAATATTTTCCAGCTAATTATCGCCATTACAACTGTTATTATAATCAGCTACATTTCTAGTGCTATTTACTGGAGAATCGACCTAACATCAGAAAAAAGGTTTACCCTTTCGGATGTTACCAAGAATACATTAAAGGATCTTAATGATGCAGCCTACATAAAAATATATCTCGATGGCGACATGCCCGTTGGTTTTAAGCGGATGCAAAAATCGCTTAAGGAAACCCTCGATGAGTTTAGGATTTATGGTGGTGATAATATTCAGTATGAGTTCATCAACCCATCGGAGAGCACTAATCCAAAAGTACGGGAGGCAGTATTTAAAGATCTACTGGGTAAAGGGCTCGAGCCAACCAATATTCAGGTCCGCGACAAGGAGGGAGGAAATGCTCAGAAATTACTTTACCCCGGAGCAATCGTCTCATTCAAAGGGAAGGAGATTGCTGTTAACCTTCTTCACAACAACCCTGCTCTGTCTGGTGATGAGAATATCAACCTCTCCATTCAGAATTTCGAGTTCTACTTTATTGATGCTGTCCTCAAGCTAAGCACCGAGAAGTTACCAAAGCTTGCTTTTCTTCTAGGACATGGAGAACTCGATCAGTACGAAACGGGTGATATCGATAAGAATCTTTCTGAGTATTACGAAACGTTTAGAGTTGAGATCAATGGTGATGTCAATGCACTTGATCCCTATAAAGTAGTAATTATTGCTGGGCCTCAGAAATCTTTTTCCGAAGCGGATAAGTTGGTTGTCGATCAGTTTATTATGAAGGGGGGAAAGGTGCTTTGGTTTGTTGATCCTGTTTCCGTTAACGTCGACAGCCTTTCACAGGGAGCAACTACGTTGGCTTTTATGAATCAGCTCAATCTCGACGATCAGCTCTTCCGTTATGGTGTCAGGTTGGATCCTGCTTTGATTCAGGATTTACAGTGTGCCTATATTCCTGTAAACTCATCACTACCCGGACAACAACCCAAATTTGTGGCCTCACCTTGGGTTTACTACCCACTTTTAACGGCATCAGGGAAGAATCCTATTACAAGGAATCTGAATATGATTAAAGTCCAGTTTGTAAGCCCAATTGATACTGTCGGTGATAATGGAAAGTTAAAAAAAACTATTCTGCTTACCTCATCGCCCTACTCGCGAACTCTAAACGTTCCGCTTTTAGTAAATCTGGCTGAGGTGAGTAGAGCTCCTTCAGAAAGAGAATTTAGACGTTCAAATCTACCCATTGCTATACTTCTTGAGGGAACTTTTGAGTCGGTTTTTCAAAACCGCCCATTATCGAAGTATAATCATGGTAATCCTTTTGAGTTCAAGCAATCGAGCCCTTTCAATCGGATGATAGTTGTTTCCGATGCCGACATCATTAAAAATGATATTAGACGTCGACCTGATGGGGCTTATATTTCGCCCCTTGGATACGATCGCTATACCAAGCAAACCTTTGGGAATAAAGATTTAGTGATGAATATGGTGAAGTACCTTGATGATGATATTGGATTGATGAATCTTAGAACCCGTGATTTTAAGCTTCGAATGCTTGATAAGAAGAAGATTATTGAATCGAAGTTTGCGTGGCAGCTATTTAATCTTGTTACACCATCGGCAATTCTCATATTTTGTGGATTAATATGGCTCTACTTTAGACGAAGAAAGTTTACTCGATAGACCAGAATCAAACAGACGAAATGACGTTAAGAGTTTTCATACGAAAATACCTTTGGTATATAGCTTTAATTGGAATTGCTATTTACCTATACTTATTTCACTTTAGCTCAGGAACAAATCCTTCAAATAAAGAGTTTGCTGTAGCTGATACCTCTAAAATCACGACGATTACAATGAGTAGCGATTCGATGTCGATATCACTTAATCGCATTGATAAGGTTTGGATGCTCAATAATAGTTTTTTAATACGTGATGATGCAGTTAAAGCGTTAATGAATGTTTTAACCTGTATTGGTGCAGGTTCACCAGTACCCAATGCTGTTTCTGATAGCCTTACAGCTTTAGTTACTTCAAAAGGGATTAAGGTTGAGATTTATAATGGAGAAAAAATTGAAAAGAAATACACAATCCTTTCAACCGAAACTTTGAACTTAGGGACTATTGGGAAACTGAATAATTCTCGAATTGCCTTTACCCTTCAAATCCCAGGTTTTAAAGGAGATATTTCCTCACTTTTCGTCCTCGATCCCGATTACTGGAAAAGTAACCGACTTTTTATTGCGGATGTCCGTCAAATCGCTCGCATCGATGTGGAAATTCCAAATAACCCCGAGAAATCATTCTCGGTTTCGTTGGATGAAAAGGGTATTCAGCTGAAAGCTACCTATTATGATAGGTATATAGAAAGGTTCGATACAACTGGTGTTGAGAATTTTATAATGGGGTTAGCTGGTTTAACGTTTGAGAGGTTTTTAAGTAAATCATCCATCGAAGAACGGGCAGCTATTATACTATCCCAACCCGAGCAGATATTTACAATAACATTAACTAATAATAAACGATTGGTTCTAAAAACCTTCCCAATTCCTGTTGATGAATATCGGGATGAGTTTGGGCGAACCGTTAAATTTGATCTTAACCGATTATACATCTCCTTTAACAACGATGCTATTTTAGCAATAGCCACATACATGGTGTTTGACCCTGTACTAAAGGACTTATCGTCTTTTGGAATGAAAAACTAAAGCATACCTTTGTCCTTGTTGGTAAAAATTTGTATTATTGATTCTTGAATTTAGCGTAATGATACTATTGATTTTCAAGCTTCAAGAGATCAAAAAGATTTTTTTGAAAAATATTGGAGTTCGATCAATAGGTTTGATATAGGAGAAAATGAATTGTATCTTTGCATCATAATATTTTGAATATGCCTACGTTATCAATGTTTTTTGGGATAATAGTTAGAATGTACTATGCACCAAACGAACATAACCCGCCGCATATTCATGTATATTACCAAGATAGTTCAGCTGTAATAGAGATTATTAATGGTGATACTATTCAAGGTACTATTCCTCCAAAACAATTAAGGTTAGTTTTAGCGTGGATTGAAATACATAAAGATGAGTTAATGGCTGATTGGAAGCTATGCCAGAATGGTGAGAAACCTTTTGCTATTGAACCTCTTAAATAAATAGAAATGTTTTTAGTAGTTAAAAAAGTTGAACCAATAAATAATTTTAACCTTATTCTTACATTTGAGAATGGAGAAAAGAGAAAATTGGATATGAATCCATTTTTAAATAAAGGGATTTTTCAGGAACTTCGAGATGTGAAAATGTTCAATTCCGTTCATGTAAGTTTTGACACTATTGAATGGGATAATGAAGCAGATTTAGATCCTGAAATTCTTTATAAATTAAGCGAAAAGATATAATTACAAATAATCATTAAAAATATAACAGATGAAATTCGTTGTTTCAAGTACCGAACTGTTAAGTCATCTTAGCATTGTAAGTAGGGTAATTAGTAACAAG
>JAYTVX010000079.1:0-4879 GCA_043743775.1 Bacteroidales bacterium
AATTACTCTAGGCACTCCAAGTACTTCCAACTCTATACCTTTTTCCAACTTAAAATCCTATGCCCGTTTACACTGTAGTAAAGGATGAAAAGGTAACAAGGTACCAAAATCCAATATGCTTGTTGATGACCAATGGCCTGAATCATCGATAAACGACCCCAAAGTAAAGGGAGAAGAGCCCCACCAGCAATACCCATAATTAGCATTGCGGAACCTATTTTCGTATATTTTCCCAGACCATGAATTGCTAAAGGCCATATTGCAGGCCACATCAATGCATTGGCTAAGCCTAGTAGTGCAATAAAAAATACTGAAGTATAACCCTTAGTGAAGATGGCAATGATACTAAATATTATTCCAGCTCCTGCAGAAAGAGCTAAAGCCCTTGATTGTGAGATCAACTTAGGTATTGAAATTATTCCAATAATATATCCTATAACCATTGCTGCTAGCGTGTAGGAGGTAAAACTTCTTGCTTGGGATAAGGCAATGCCCTGCGATTGACCATACATAGGTAATGTATCGCCTGCAATTACCTCTACGCCAACGTATAGGAATATTGCTACAACGCCAAGAACGAGATTTGGGTGCATGAAAACATTTTTGCGTTCATCGGCAGGGTAGATATTACCATTTCCATTCTGTTCCATTTCAACCTCTGGGAGTGGTGAAAAACGTACCATTAAAGCAAGCCCAGTAAGAATAGCTGCCATAATAATGTATGGATTTACTACTCTTGCTGCAATCTCATCGAGCCTTACGTTTCTTGCAACGGAATCAAGTCCTTGTAGTTCTTTAACCAGTGTATCGGCATCAGCAAGTATAATTGCACCAAGAATAAGAGGTGCAAGAAATCCTGCAACCTTGTTGCATATTCCCATTATGCTGATACGTTTTGCTGCGCTATCAATAGGACCTAGAATTGTTATATAAGGATTTGATGCGGTTTGAAGTATCGATAGACCTGTACCTATAACAAATAAGCCAGTTAGAAATAGTCCATAGGTTCGAGTATTTGCAGCTGGGATGAAGATTAATGCACCAACGGCCATAACCAGTAATCCGAGCATCATCCCTTTCTTAAATCCAGTTAATTTCAGAATCCACGATGATGGTAAAGCCATTACAAAGTAGGAGATATAGAATGCGAATGCAACAAACATCGATTGAAAGGTATTCAACTCGCAAGCTATCTTTAAGTAAGGAATCAGTGTACCATTTAACCATGTAACAAATCCGAATATGAAAAATAGGGCTCCAATAATTGTAATCGGAATAAACGTTGACCGGGATTGCAGTTTCATAAAAATTTTAATATTTAGAGTGAATTATTCATATCTTTTTGTTTTTGATAAAAGTAATTGAAAGGATATAATAATACAATTAAGATATTTTTTGCTGAGTAACATTTGCTGCACATTACTCTTTTACTACCTTCCTTATGGTTATTCGTTTACCATCGGTTATTTTTATAATGTAAATCCCTTTTGACAAATTTGATGCATCAATCTCAAATTGTTTTTCATTTGAACTGGTCTGGTTTATGAGCTTTCCTGTAATATCCGAGATAGTAACTTTTATCATTAGGTGATTTTCAGGGACATAGAATTGGATCTTATCGAAAACGGGGTTTGGTACTATAACCCACATATCATTACTATCGATCAATGTACCTGTTTTATATAAAAGCCGACCCTTTGGATCAATCTGTATCGATTTGATTTTAGGTAAATCAAAGGTGACAGTTTGTGGGTTTTCCGAAATGAATATTCTCTGAGTTGATGTGGAATTATCATTGAGCGTTAATTTCAACTCCATTGATGTTTTAAACAGTGGCGTTAATGAATAGGATGGCGTTTGAGAAATGGTTACCCATGGCTTGTTTTCGATATTAAATCCATATTGGATATTAAAGGTAGGGAACCCGTAACCATAATACCATTGATCGAAGAACCAAGTGTAGTCTTTACCCGTTAATTCATTTACCACAGATTTGAAATCAGCCCCAGTAGCAGTTTTATGTCCAAATCGTTGAAGGAATTCCTTGATGATATTGTAGAATAAAACATCATCATTAATCTCATACCTTAGCATGTGTATAATTGTAGCACCTTTATCGTATGAGAGCTGAGAGCTGAAAATTCTATTTTCATCGGTTGATTCAGCAACACTTAGGTAAACACTTCCACTTGGTAGTGTCTTTGCGCTAGTTTGTGCCGATATCATCCATCTATCAGCATTGGCTTGTGTCGAAAGATTTTGAAGGTTTACATATTCACCATAGGATGCAAAGCCCTCGTTAATCCATATATCCTGCCATGTTGCACAGGTTACATAATCGCCAAACCACATATGAGCAAGTTCATGTGCAATTAACCAATTTTCGAGAGTTGAAGCGGATGTAATTGTTTGGTGCTCCATTCCACCGCCAATAGGAGCCATAACATGTCCATATTTCTCGTTGGCGAAGGGGTACATTCCAAAAAGATTTGAGAAAAGTTCAATGATAGCACCCGTTCCATCAATAGCGCTTTTGTATGTATTTAAACAATTCGGTGCATTATAAACAAAATTTTGTATTAAAAGCGGTTTTCCAAGTCCAACAGGATTAGCATAAGTATCATACTCAATGTAATCTGAAATAGTAACGGATATCAAGTAGTAATCGATTGGATAACGACTTTGCCATTCATACCTCTTTTTGCCACCACTGACATCGACGACTTGCTTAAGCAAACCATTTGAGGCTACCTTGAGATTTGATGGTACGGTTACGTATACGTCAGAGCTATCCGCTTTATCGGTAAGCGATTGTTTAACTGGAAACCATTCATATGCATGGAATGATTCAGATAAAGTCCAAGTAACTTGGAGTCCATTCCACCCAGAATTTGTACACTGCCATCCCTCACCCTGTGGAGTTCCCGAGTACTGAACTTCAACTGTGAATAGATCGCCAATGGCCATTGGAGAAGGGCAATTCAGTGAGATCTCATCGTTTGCATAAGAAAAGGATGATACCTCTACTCCATTAAACCTAACCTTTGAAACGGTAAGATAATTGCTTAGCTGGATCACAAACTCTGTCATTGGGTTAACAACCTTTGCTTTAATAGTCACCAAACCTGATGATATAACCTTACTGGTATTTGTCGCTTCAAGGTTTAGTCCATAGTAAATAACATCATAGTTATTCATCTTAGGATTAGAGGCAAGGTATTTGAATGATTTTACATTTTTTTTAGATTTTCCGAGTTCTAATGTATCATTTATCTGACTAAACGATAATAATGAATTGAAAGCAAGTAGTAAAACGATTATCTTTCTCATTGCTTGAATATCTTTTCTATGTTGGATATCAATTCTATTTTTTTAAGAAAACAATTATAGTCCATTTATCCCATTATTTTCAATTTTCCTGTAAAAGATTTGTCTTGTTCATGGTAATAAGCTATTTTCATATCAATTTTAAAAAAAGACTTCTTTATGCATGTAAAAGGAACTGCGGTTAAATCAATACAAGAGTTTGTACAAACTCGTCATGCCGATAAATACGCTGAATGGCTTAAAGCGATGCCTGAAACATCGAGGAATATTATGTCGAAACCGGTGTATGTTTCCGATTGGTATTCAGCCAAAGATGCTGCTATTGAGCCAACTATTGCCATTGGGAAAGTAATTTTTAATGGAGATTCAGTAAAAGCTGGTTGGGAAACCGGAAGATATAGCTCCGAAATAGCGCTAAATGGAGTTTACAAGGTATTTGTTAAAATGGCAACACCCCAATTTATTATTGGACGTGCAGGTAAGATACTTCCTTCATACTACGATCCTTCAGATTTATCGGTAAAAGAGACCGCCGCAAAACATGTCATTCTGAATATATCGCGATTACCCGTTAATCATGAAGTGCTTGAGGCTAGAGTTTTTGGATGGATACAAAAAGCCCTTGAAGTTACTGGTTGTAAAAATGTGCAAGTAAATCCTACTAAATCGATGGCCAAGGGGGATTCGATTACTGAATTAATGATATCCTGGGATTAATCATTTTATCCATAATTTGGAGGGTGTTTCAGAATTCTGATTCACCCTTTTTTTATTCTATTTTCAAAAAGCCTACACCTTGACTTTATTCGATTTATAGCCTATCTTTATTCGAGTTCATTAAACATTAATCATCATGACAAGTAGTGTGAAGAAGAGTAAAGGGGTTATTGCCATTTTAACAGGTGGTGGTGATGTTCCCGGATTAAATCCAGCAATTAGGGCGATTACGATAAGAGCACTTCGCGAAGGTTATGAAGTTATAGGTATTAAGCGGGGTTGGGCCGGTATGATAGAGGTTATTCGAGATAAAAAGGTTGATAATAGCAACTGCTATGAGGTGCTTACCGAGGAAAGGGTTAATAAAGCTTTTCGGACTGGGGGTACATTTCTACATACCTCTAGAACTAATCCGAGCAAGGTTTTGAAATTATCGGTGCCCGATCATCTCCAAGAGCATTACACAAAGGATATTAACGATTTAACACCAGATGTACTTAAGAACCTTCATTTTATTGGCATTGATTATCTTATTCCCATTGGAGGTGATGATACACTTAGCTATGGGGTTAGGCTTTACAAGGAGGGTGTGAAGGTTATAGCAATTCCAAAAACGATGGATAATGATGTGCCTGGAACTGATTACTGTATTGGTTTTAGTACCTGCGTAACAAGAACGATCTCGTTAACCGATATCCTTCGTACATCTGCTGGCTCTCATGAACGAATACTCGTTATGGAGGTTTTTGGACGATATGCTGGTTTTACGGCAATGCTTCCAACCATGGCTGGAGTTGCCAACAGATGTGTTATTCCTGAGCATAAGTTCAATATT
>JAYTVX010000080.1:0-25521 GCA_043743775.1 Bacteroidales bacterium
TAGGATAGTATATATAAATTGTTTACGGTTAATCTTTTTACTTCTAAAATCATCAAGAAAGACCTCGAGTGAAGGCCATATTTTAAGCAGCCATCGATAGATAGAACCTTTGCTTACGATCAACCTATAAACTGCAAGAGCAAAAAGGATAAGCAGAACCACCGCAATTAGCGCATACCATTCGCTTGCACCAATACTTCCGACAAACAGAGCATACGAAAAAACAGGAATTGCCACTACTACAACTGAAAGAATCCCGATAAAAGCATAAACCGTAGAAGCAAAATGAATTTGAGATTTCGTAATACCCTTACTTTCAATATCACCAGTAAAAAAGGCTAAAGAGGAAACCCCGCCTGCAGGAAGGAATACGCTTATAAAGTTTCTCTTCAAGAAAAGAATAGTCGCTGATTTTAACGAAATCCTAGAGTGTACCGAAGCAAATGATGTAACATACATCCACCCCTGAAGGATAATATAAAGAAGAGTAATCAATATTCCAATTAGAACGAGCTGCCATCTCGAGGCAATTAACACGCTCTTTACATCGTTGAGTTCAGCCTGTTCATGTTTCAGGAACCAAATTCCAAGGACAATAAAGAAAAGGGTTAGAATAAATTGCCCAACAAGTTTACCATTCTCGCGAATGAAGGAAAAACTTCGTTCTTTCATAAACTGTAGCATAAATCTATAAATGGGTTTATTATCCTATACCATCACAATAACAAAAGTTAAATTTAAGTTAAAAAAAAATTGTTAATACTACATTCAAAGGCAAATAGCTAATATTAACAATTGAACGAAAAAGTGATGATCTTTCAAGGAAATTGCTAACTTGTTTATAATAAAAATATGCCATTATGGATATTGCACTTAAAAATCAATTCATCGAGCTCTGGAGTAAGTATTTTGGTAATTCAGAGCTGCCAATCACCTTCTACTTCTCAAAAGGGGATGATGGGGCAAAGCGTGTTGAAGCATCAAAGGGTTGGAGTTGCCTAATTTGAGAGTTGGCAAGAGTTAGAAAAGGTGAGTCGCTAGCCTTCAATACCGATTCCGTAGTTTGTGGTGGGGCAAAACGTTATACCGGATACAACGTTGAGGTAAATCCTACCTTTCGGTACTTTTTATCCTGCGGTATCGAAGGAAAAGTTCGTGGGGAAAGCTATAAAATTTCCCCTGAAGTGGTTGATGAAACTCAAAAGCATCTTGTACAACTTCCATCTGAAGGGAAAAACTTAATCGTTAAACGATGGGACAACCTAACCGAGCAGGATGAACCAGATGTTGTTATCTTTTTTGCTCAGCCTGAAGTGCTATCGGGTTTATTTACTCTTGCCAACTTCGATCAGGTTGACCCACAAGGAGTCATTACACCCTTTGGTGCAGGTTGCGGATCTGTAATCCACTACCCCTACCTTGAAAAGGATAAAGAAAACCCTAAATGTGTACTTGGGATGTTTGACCCGTCAGTTCGACCTTGTGTACCTGTAAACTCACTTTCGTTTGCTATACCTATGAAAAAATTCATTGCGATGGTGTCCTATATGGAAGAATCTTTCTTAATTACACCCACCTGGGAAAGGGTAAAGCAAAGATTTGAAAAATGAAAACTCCGTTCCGTTAAACCATCTCCTTTTATAGTTGTTATATTATTGTAAACGACTCATTCAATTTATCAACATAAACGATTAGTAATCAAACATAATTCTGGTTTTAATCATGTATAATAGCAGTTCAGCAATTTTTTTTAGTAAAAATTATTATCATTTTTTCCTTGCATGCTCGAAAAAATGATATCTTGTTTTCAGATTTTCTAGTCTATGAGATTCTGGATTTTTTTTCTTTTAAATAGTTTTACACTTCTTTCTACATTAATTTCTAGCGGTGATGCTCAGGAGTTAGGTCGTTATCCTATCCGTAACTTCAATCATCGAGATTATGCAGGCCATTCACAAAACTGGGCTATTGCTCAGGATCAGCGTGGCTTAATATATATTGCTAATAACGAGGGTGTCATTGAATATGACGGCAGCGATTGGCGGCATATCTCAATAAATGGTGCATTATCTCGATGCCTTGATGTAGATAGTGAAGGTCGTATTTGGGTTGGAGGGCAGGATGAATTTGGTTATCTTGCTGCTGATTCATTTAGCTCAATTCGATATTACTCTCTAACAAGTAAGTTACCTTCGTACTGCCTGCCAATTGGTTTAATCAGACAGGTTTTCGCAACAAAAGAAGGCGTTTATTTCAGCTCAAACCAGTGGCTAATACTAATAAATGGGAGTAGTATTAAGGTATGGAAACCTAAAACATATTTTCATCGAACCTACTTTGCTTCTGGGGTAATATTTACGAATCAACCTGAGTATGGTTTAACCTACCTCCAAAATGATTCCCTTAAGCTGGTACCTCAGGCAGATTATATTTCAAAAAAATTAATATACCTTCTTCTCCCCTACTCAAAGAATAAACTTTTAATTGGAACCCAGTCAGATGGCCTATACCTTTATAATACCGATGCTCTTAGGTCCGATACAACTATTCATAAAGACTCCATCATCCAAAAATACAGAACAGGAGATGATGCACTTTTAAAGGAGAATTTAATCTACTGCGGTATCAATTTACCAAACGGAGATATTGCCATTGGGACTTCAAGAAAAGGTGTTATAATTATTGATAACAAAGGGAATGTTATCCGTAGGATCAATCAATCATCGAATTTACAAGATGAATCGGTATGGAATCTATACCTCGATAATCAGGAAAATCTATGGATGGCATTAAATAACGGTATCTCATACACATCAATACGATCACAATTAACTAGTTGGAATGAAGACTCGGGCTTAAGAGGTTCGTCTCAATCGATTATTCGCTATAAGGGGGCTCTTTACATATCAACGAACATCGGAATATTCAGGTTAGTTAACAATCAATTTCAAGAGGTAAAAGGGATATCTAAATTTTCATATAAACTCAATTGCTTTACATCAAGCGATAAAAATACCACTTTATTATTAACCTCTATTGATGGAATTTTTCAGATTGATGGGCTAAACGCGTATAGGATTGAAAATAGTAAACTTGGTGCTTACTCATTTTGCCAATCAAAAGTATTTCCAAATATTATCTATGTCGGTTTGAATGATGGGGTGGGTGTACTCAGGTACCAACATGGTAAGTGGATTTCATTGGGTAAATTCGAAGAAACAAAAGGGCAAGTCTACTCATTAATTGAAGATCAGTTTGGATATTTATGGTACTCTCAGCGTTACAAAGGGGTATGTAGAAGCAATGTAGTAAATCCGTATCAACTTGTACTCGAGCAGATCAAACTTTACGATCAACTCCCATTCTCCCCTAAATACGATGACATGGCCATATCGTTAATCGACGGTACGCTTAAGATCTCTACTGATAAAGGGCTTTGCCGTTTCGATTACAAACGTGAGTGCTTTATTCCTGATTCAAGCCTTGGAATCGAATTCACCGATGGAAAAACGGGTATCAGAATATTACATCAAGATAAAAAAGAAAACCTTTGGTTTGAGGCGTATAAGAATAGCCCTAACCGATGGATAGAAAGGGCATTAAAATACCCTGATAAAACATACCGACGAATTCCTGCTCAGTTCAGGACAATACCCGATATGATCTTTAGCGATGTATTTAGTGAAGAAAATGATGTTAACTGGATTGCTGCGTCTGATGGATTATATCGATATGAAGGATCTATGATTACTGCCAATCAATCGATAATTAAATTGCTTATACGACAGGTACTGGTTAATCAATCAAAGCAGGTCTTCAATGGAGCATCGCCGTTAATCAGTAAAGGATCTATCTTTCGAAATACTAATTTTTCGCAAACAAATACAACGATTCAAAAGTTAAGTAGCAGCGATAATTCCCTAATTTTCTATTTCTCTTCTCCCTTCTTCGGCCAAACCCAGAAGATGAAATACAGTTACCTACTGGAAGGTTATGATAAGTGGTGGAGTGAATGGTCTACCGACCAGAAGAAAGAGTACACAAACCTCCCATCAGGAAATTACAAATTTATTGTTAAGGCTCGGAATGTATTCGATACCGAAAGCCCTATCGCATCATATTCATTTTTAATTAAACGTCCATGGTATAAGTCCCCAATTACATATCTGATTTCACTTCTTATTCTTTTTGGATTTATTTGGATTTTTGTCGCAATCAAAACCAATCTTCTTAAAGGGTCAAATATCAAGCTTCAAGCTCTTGTCAAAGAGAGAACAAAAGAATTGATACTTTTCCAAGAAGAGATTATTGAAAAAAACGAAGAGTTGATGCAGCAAAAAGAGGAGATGCAGGTGCAACGGGATGAACTCCATGAACAAAATCGCCAAACGGTAGCAAGCCTTGAGTATGCTAAAACCATTCAGCAGGCCATCCTGCCAGACTTAAATATCCTGAGTGATCGAATCGAGCATTTCATTATCTATAAGCCCAAGGACGTAGTTTCTGGAGATTTTTACTGGATTTCAAGATTATCCTCAAAGATAAAGCAAACTGAGAAAATTTTTGTGGCTGTTGTCGATTGTACAGGACACGGTGTTCCGGGGGCATTCATGTCGATGATTGGCAGCCGGATGCTTAGTGAAATTGTCAATGAAAGGAAAATCCAAAGTCCAGCAGATATCCTAACTGAACTAAACAAGTCCGTAAACCAAGCCCTGAGACAAGATGTGAGCGAAAGCTTTGACGGTATGGATGCTTGCATCTGTCTGATTGAACATAAATTAACAAATCAGTATATTATTACATTTGCTGGAGCAAATCGCATGCTTTACTACTACCAGAAAGGTACACACAAGATACAAACGCTTAAGGGAAACCGAAAAACCATTGGGGGCATTATGCCCGATGTTGATCCTGAATTTGTGAATAACAGAATTTACCTTAGTCCAGGTGATATGATTTTCCTTAACTCCGACGGAATTGTTGATCAAAATAACGAAAACAGGAAGAAGTATACCGCAAGTCGCTTTAATGCATCTTTACTAGCAAACATCAATAAGCCTATGGATGAAATGGGCATAAACGTTTACAAGATATTTGAAGACTTCAAAGGGAATACATTCCAACGTGACGACATAACAGTGGTAGGCCTTCGTTTACTTGAAGAATTCGACTAGTGTTTAATCTTTACATAACGCCTTCTCGTTTGACTCCTATCTCCCAGCAAATCGGTTCACTTATTTTCTGTTTATAGGATGATGGAGTGAAGTCCGAGCAAACTTGATTTTAAGGTTAACATAATGCTGACTCTTTTTTCATCCTAAAAGCATAAAATTAATTAAACCTAATAGATAACCCTTTGTCTTACACTTATTATAAATCCTTAAAGAACCTAAAAAAATCAAAATATGAAGTATAATACATTAGCTGCTGTACTGATGGCGATAATATTTGCCTCGTGCAGTAGGGTGGAACAGCCTAAAGAGAATGTGATTGGCCAAAAAGTCCTAAAAATTGAGAATGGAATTTTAACTCCTGAAGTACTTTGGTCTTTTGGAAGACTGGGGGAAACCTCAGTATCCCCTAACGGAACCATGATTGCTTATACGATTACTTGGTACTCGATTGAGCAGAATAGCAGTAATTCCGATCTATTCATCATGAATATTGATGGCAGTAACAAAAAACAGCTAACCGCCTCAAGTGCTCACGAATTTAACCCTGTTTGGGTTAACGATAGTAAGATTGCTTACCTATCAACCGAAGGGGCAACCTCACAGATTTGGACAATCGCAACAGATGGCACAAGCAAGCAAAAGATATCATCCTTTGATTCAGACATCAATGGGTTCCAACTATCACCCAAAGGTGATAAGATACTATTCATTAGTGAGGTTAAAATAGATAAAAATACAGCCGACATTTATCCCGATCTACCCAAAGCAAGCGGGATGATGATCAACGATCTGATGTATCGCCATTGGGATTCATGGGAGGATGGTTTATACAGCCACGTTTTTGTTGCTGACTTTGCTGATGGAACAGTAAAAAATACAAAAGATATTATGCCAAGTGAACCTTTCGACAGTCCACAAAAGCCTTTTGGAGGAATGGAAGAAATAGCATGGACACCAGATGGTAAAGGGATTGCTTATACATGCAAGAAATTAGTGGGGAAAAAATATGCTTTCAGCACAAACTCCGACATCTATTTATACAACACTGAAAGTGGAGAGGTTAAGAATCTAACGGAAGGAATGCTCGGATACGATAAAACTCCTGTATTCTCGCCTGATGGGAACAAAATGGCATGGCTATCGATGGAACGCTCAGGTTTCGAAGCGGATAAAGATCGTTTGTTCATAATGGATATTGCTACAGGACAGAAAACATACATGAACCCGAACTTCGATTACTCCGTTTCAAATATTCAGTGGACTGCTGACGGAAATTCAATGTACATGATTGCTGGGGTAAATGCTACTTACCAAATCTATAAAATGGATTTAGCAACTAAGGCGATCAAACCTGTTACTCAAGGAAACCACGATTACCATTCCATTGCAATTGCAGGTAATTTATTAATCGGCGATAAAGTATCTATCACAAAACCATCCGAAATTTATACTATTGATCCAACCAGTGGAAAAGAAGAGGAGATATCTTTTATCAACAAAGAGATACTCGATCAACTTACAATGCCTACGGTAGAGCAGCGCTGGGTGAAATCAACAGATGGCAAAATGGTTTTCAACTGGGTGATCCTCCCCCCTAATTTTGATAAAACTAAAAAATATCCAACCCTTCTTTACTGCGAGGGTGGCCCACAGAGTGCCGTAAGCCAATTTTGGAGCTATCGATGGAATTTCGCCATAATGGCATCGAATGGTTATGTTGTAGTTGCTCCAAGTCGCAGGGGAACTTTAACTTTTGGACAAGCATGGACCGATCAAATCAGCAAGGATCATGGTGGTCAGGAGATGAAAGATCTTCTCTCATCCATTGACGAAGTGAGCAAAGAGGCATGGGTAGACAGAGAACATCTAGGAGCAATTGGGGCAAGCTATGGTGGGCAAACCATATTCTGGTTAGCAGGGAATCATCATAAACGTTTCAAAGCATTTATTGCACATTGCGGAGTCTTCAATACGGAGATGGAATACCTAACGACCGATGAGATGTTTTTTGACAATTGGGAAAATGGAGGCGCTCCATGGGAAACCGATAATAAAGTTGCTATGCACAGTTACGCTCAAAGCCCACTTAAATTTGTTAAGAATTGGGATACGCCTATTCTGGTTATTCATGGTGGCAAGGACTTTAGAATTCCTTACACTCAGGGTATGGCTGCCTTTAATACTGCTCAAATGATGGGTATCCCAAGCAAGTTCCTATTCTTCCCCGATGAAAATCACTGGGTCCTAAAACCTCAAAATGGAATCCTATGGCAGAGAGAGTTTAAAGGATGGCTCGACAAATGGCTGAAAGTTAAATAACCGTGGTATGGAAAATAAAAAAATCCCTGAATCTTTGGTTCAGGGATTTTTTAATACTATCGCTTTAAGCAGTAACCTACTTGATAATCATCTAAAAGGTACTTCCCTTTATATCTGTTCAAAAGGTATAGTTTTAAACTACCACTAAAAGAAATCTCCTCGGGCAATTTAACTCTATATTCAAAATCCGACCATGAATTTGGGGTATTGCTCTTCGGTTCCAGTGCTATTTCCTTGTAGAATATCTTCTTATCTTTTTTAATTACCTCAACAACAAACAATAATGGAATTTTAAGCGTGTCTTGTGAGTTGAACTTCAGTTTCAAAAAGAGTTCCAAGGGTTTCTCGAAGCTAATCATCGATAAATCGAATTCCTTATAAAGGTATTGTTCTTTTGAATTATCAATCCTTAGACATTTTGTATCATTCTTATCGTCAAAATAGAGATAAGCAGAATCGCGTTTATTGATATTCCGGTCGAAATCGAATAAAACCAGAGATTTGAATTCATCTTTTGAGCCGTATGCAACCATACGATTCTGTTTAAGAACAGTACTATCGGGTTCAATTCTTTTAAAAATGGCAATACGATAGTCTCTCCCATAAATTTTAAAATTCTTATCGGGTTCAAAAACCTTCTGCAATTCGAAATTATGATTCTTTACTAGCGAGTCAAATTCAATTTTATCGACCGGAAAATAACGTTCATCGTAAATTAGACTTGAACCGATAGCTATCCCTTTATGCGGTTTTTTGTAATCCAAGCTATTAATCTGACAGGTTGTTTCGTCAAAAGGATTTAGCCCAAGCATTATTGGAACACCAGCATCCTTAAAGTAAACCTTCTCTTTCTCAAGGCCATTCTGCTTAATCCAATCTGTTGTCTGCATAATCATTCTATAATAAGGATCAACAGGTATAGGATAATTCTGAACCACGAATGGGATATGAATTACCGATACGATTCCAATATAAAGCGCTGCAGTTTTCACCCAAGCACTCTTAAATAGAATCTCAAACGTAAGGGAAAAAAGGGTTAAGCCACGGGTTGACATTACCGCCATCAAGGGGACAATTGCTGCCATATATCGATTATTCCCTTGAGAATTCCCTGCCCCAGACCACCACATCAATGAATGAATAAAAATGTAAGCAAAAAGTGGTAGAATTACCAGCAAGAACTCTCGGGACAACTCCTTTTTATCGCGAAGAAAAAGAGTAATACCAGCTGCTAGTCCAGTAACGTAGAATATTTCATTAGGAATCCCAAAATATCCAGGGCTACGTTCTATGAATTGGAAGAAACTCCCTCTACCATAGATACCCATTTGACCCTTATATGGATTTTGGTTTATGAGCCAGAAAAAATCGTGATTAATAAAACCTCCAACAATGCTATAAAACAAAACACCTGTAAGCATTAGAAGTATAGACATATACTGTTTCCTATAAACTAGGAATATCGCATAAACCGGGATCAAATAAATACCCTCGCTTTGAATTAATGGTAAAAACGATACAACGATAGAAGCGAGTATATACCTGTTTTTTAATAATAGATAAGTAGTAATGATTGATATCAACGCAAATAAAATCTCGGTAAGTCCCGAAAAAATGTTGTACGCAAAAACAGGGGTAAAACAGCAAAGTATAATCGCTAAAATCGGTTGTTTCATTTTCAACTCCTTAGCAACCAGGTAAGAGAATAATCCAGCAGTAATACCAACAAGAATATTAAAAAACTGAATCCCCTTAAACCCAAGCAGTGCAAAGGGAGCGCTGAGAAGAGTAAAAACTGGCTTAGCCCAGCTATTAAAAAAGAGTTTCGGAAACTTGAACGCGTAATGAGAGTAGCTATAATGCCAAATACTTTCAGGACCTCCCGTAAAGCCTTTAGACAATACTAATACAAGAATAAAAAGAATAAAAATCAGAGATAAAGTAAAGATTACAAACCGTTTCTCGGTGAAATAATCATGGAGTGAATGAAATATGTCAGATACTTTCATTATCAATATTGTTTTGGGCAAAAATATTGTTTTTTATCATAACGCAATAGGTTATTCAATCTTTATTCGCAAAAGGGCTGTAATTGAAGTTTTAGGGCTATAGAAACGAGCAATCATTTATCAAATTGCTCATTACAAGAAAATTTTCAATCTTTCGAATTTGACACCATCGCTTTATTTATTGAAATTGATATTCAAAAAACAAAACCGGAATTACCTATTAGTATAGAACTCAGACTTCACGTTCCATTTAGGGAAATAGCTTTCGTTTGCTAAGCGATTCCCTAAATTGAAAAATAGTTCTGCATCTTCGCAAAGACCATCGAGGTTATCTGTCGCAGGATTAAAAATATCGCAAGGTTTATGGTATTTAGTTCGCCAGTATTCATCTATCTTTTGCTGAGTTTTCTCTTTACCAAGTTCAGCTTGTTCGCTATATCCCTTAGCGAAAATCGAAGGAATACCTGCCTTAAGGAATGGCAACTGGTCTGAGCGGAAAAACATTCCATTTTCAGGGTTTGGATCGGCACAAATATATCGACCTTGCTTTGATGCTTCCTCAGCGATATACCTATCTAGTTCGGAATGACCAATACCTGTAACGGTTACATCTTTAAATTTCCCTAGGAAAAGTATTACATCAGTATTAATACAAGCAACCGTTTTCGAAGGCACAAAAGGGGAATGATCGACAAAAAATGATGATCCTAGCATACCTGCCTCTTCGGCTGTTGGCGAAAGAAATAGCACTGATCGTTTCGGAGCATCATCAACTTTAAAAGCCTTGGCAATAGAGAGCATCCAGCTAACAGCTGCTGCATTGTCAGATGCCCCATTGTAGATTGAATCTCCGTTTAAGAGTTTACTTATACCAAGATGATCCCAATGAGCACAGTAGACAATTACCTCATCCGGTTTTTCACTTCCCTTTATATAACCTGCAACATTGTTTGAAATCGACTTAATCCATTTATTTCTTATACTGATATCGTATTTTGCATTCATACTGATTGAGCGAAAGCCCTTTGTTGAAGCATTACGCTTCATCAGTTCATAATCCATATTGCACGATGCAAAGAGTTTTGTGGCAGCATCTTTAGTAATCCATCCTGTAACTAAACAGTTTGGATTTATCATTTTCTTATCATCAATGGAATAATCCGATTTATTAGTCCTAAGGCTCGATACCGACCAAGGATATCCTGCCGCTCCCTCTTCATGTACAACAAAGCAAGCAGCAGCCCCTTGTCGTTCAGCTTCCTCAAACTTATAGCGCCATCTCCCCTGATAGGTCATGGACTTACCATTAAACATTGTTGTATCACCTGAATAAAAATCAGGGTCGTTTACTAAAACAACAATAGTTTTGCCTTTTACATTTATCCCCTCAAAGTCATCCCACCCTTTTTCGGGAGCATGAATACCAAATCCTGCAAATATTACCTCCGATGATTTAATATTTATTGTCTCTTTAAGTATTGGGCATCTGGCTGTATAATCCTCACTGGACTTCAAAGTAACTTGTCCGTTGGGTGTTTGGACAATAAACTTATCGGGAATAAAACTCGTCAACTCAACCATTGGAACACCCTGAGTATAATTACCATCGAATGCTGGCTCAAGTCCAATGTCTTTCATGCGCTTTTCGAGATAGGTAACGGTTCTTGTTTCGCCAATAGTAAAGGGAGCCCTACCCTGAAGGCTATCATCTGATAGAACTAAAATATCCTTCTCTAAATCCTTATTATTAAATGACTTTAAAGCCAAATCATGTCTGCTTGAACATGAACTCAATATCAGAATAATTAAAATAAATATATTTCGCATACAGTAACCTTATTTAAACAATTGCTCGTTTTATGAGTCTATTAGTTTTTGTCTATACAATTGTTAAAACTATAAATTTTATTTAACACTTCAGTCAAACCATGAGAATTCGGTTGAATCCTTCTAAGTATTTAGTAGTTTTACACCTTGAATGATACAATCAAGACCTATGCTCTGCACTGACTATGACCCAAATGCATTAATTTAAACAACATACCATGACACGAAAATTTAATTTCATCAACCTAATTGCTATGACTTTAGTAGTTACTGGCACTTCCTGTACTTCAGAAGTGAAGGAAGAGAAGAAAGAACCATTAAAAATAGATGTTTCGTTAACCCAAGATGAGATAGCAAAAGGTTTGCTAACGCCTGAAATCATTTGGAAATACGGAAGAGTCAATAATCCATGCCTCTCCCCCGACGGAAAGACATTGGCTTACACCACCACCTATTATAATCTTCAAGAAAACAAAGGGACAACCCATCTATACGTTGTTTCAACGGATGGTGGAGAGCCAAAGAAATTAACCTTCGGAGTTGGTTCTGACTCCAACCCACAATGGTCTGCTGACGGACAACTCATAAGATTCTTATCAACCGAAAGTGGAAGTTCACAGCTCTGGGAGATCAAACCGGATGGAACTGGTCATTGTCAAATAAGCAAAATCGATGGTGATATTGATGGCTTCATGATATCAACTGATGGTTCAAAAATTCTCTACGCAAAAGCGGTAAAGATGGAAAACCTCAGCATCGATATTCACCCTGATATGGCAAAGGCAGACGTTAGAATTATCGACAATTTGATGTATCGGCATTTCGACTACTGGGAAGACGGTGCATATAGTCATATTTTTATTGCTGATTTGAAGAATGGTGCCTTACACAACCTAAAGGATATTAATGAGGGTGAAAAGTGGGATACTCCTATGGCAACAGACTTTGAGATTAACGAGGTTCAATGGAGTCCAGATAGCAAAAAGATTGTTTATTGCTCAAAAAAATTGTACGGTAGAGATTATGCAGTTAGTACCAATTCCGATATTTACGTTTACGATTTAGAAAATGGGGAAACGGAAAATATCACAACCGAAAACCTTGGTTATGATCGAAAACCCTCCTACTCACCAAACGGTCAATTCATTGCATGGTGCAGTCAAGAAACCCCAGGTGATGAAGCAGCCCAAAAGAGATTATATATTTTAGATATTAAAACTGGGCAAAAAACCTATCTCACTCAAGGATTTGACCAGAATGTGGATCAATATATATGGGGAGAAGATAATCAAACAATCTATTTTACCAGTGGGATTAAAGGCACAGATCAACTATTCAAAATAAACATTGGCAATAAAGAAACTGTTCAGCTAACCAAAGGCGTTCACGATTACACCCTTTGCCAAAAGAAGAATGGTGTGTTAATCGGCGAAAAGATGAGCATGAGCATGGCTGCTGAATTTTTTAAGGTAGATGAAGCTACTGGTGCCGAGACCCAAATAACATTCACCAATAAGAGTATCAACGATAATATCAAAATGGGTGAAGTGCAGGAGCGTTGGGTAAAAACTACAGATGGCAAGAATATGCTGGTTTGGGTAATACTTCCTCCTAATTTCGATAAAACTAAAAAGTACCCTACTTTACTTTACTGCCAAGGTGGCCCACAAAGCACTGTCAGCCAATTCTGGAGCTACCGCTGGAATTTCCAGATAATGGCAGCGAACGGTTATGTTATTGTCGCTCCGAATCGTAGAGGAGTTCCATCATTTGGACAGGAATGGAATCATCAAATCTCGGGCGACTACAGCGGTCAGAACATAAAGGATTACCTAAGTGCAATTGATGATGTTCGAAAAGAGCCTTGGGTGAATAACGATAAATTAGGTTGTGTAGGTGCAAGTTATGGCGGTTACTCAGTTTTCTACCTTGCAGGACACCATCAGAAAAGGTTCAAAGCTTTTATCGCACATTGTGGGATGTACAACCTTGAGAGCTTTTATGGGGCAACGGAGGAAACCTTCTTCCCTAATAATGATCTGGGTGGACCATTCTGGGATAAGAACAATGCTATTGCTCAGAAATCATACGCGAACTCACCCCATAAATTTATTCAGAACTGGGATACCCCAATAATGATTATCACCGGCGAACGTGATCTTCGCATTCCCTACACCGAGAGTCTACAAGCTTTCAATGCAGCTCAGCTAAGAGGAGTCCCAAGCAAACTATTGGTATTCCCTAACGAAACCCACTTTGTTACAAAACCTCAGGATGCTGTTGTTTGGCAGCGTGAGTTCTTCGGCTGGTTGGATAAATGGTTAAAATAGGGATAATATCTAAAAATATTTTTCCTCACAAATAGCAATCAAAGAGCCTCGGGTTTTAACCTGAGGCTCTTTTTTTGCTCATAAATGGCAATTAAGTACTTGGCAACATTTAGGGTTTTTACGAGAAGTAATTCCTTACTCTTAGGTAGGTTGATGTAAATCAATTGCCGTATAATGAATTGAAAGTTTGATGTATAGTGTATTTTAGCCATGTAACATTTATGAAAGGACTAACATATTTCAATGGTTTACGTAATACCAAACAGTATTCTATAACAAATTGAGCGTTATGATTAATAAGCGGAGAGAGACGCAGCACCTTTTCTTTATTATTTTTTTATGTTTAATTCTATCTTTCACAAGTAGAACATATTCCCAAAGCAATAGTAACGACAGTCTTGTTAGAAAGTTCGAGCAAACGTCAGATGATAGAGTAAAGCTAAAAACTGCCTTTGAAATTGCAAGAAATAATTACTGCTCCGATAGTACATTATATCTTAAATACACTGAAGAGGCCCTGCTATATTGCGAAAAGCTAGATGATAATTTCAGAAAAGGAAGGCTTTATCTTAATCTTGGCTATTTCTATAGTGAACGGAATATTTTCAAGGCTCTCGAGTATGCCAACAACAGCCTAAAGATATTCATTGAACTCGATAGCATAACCTATAAATCTCAGGCATATACGTTACTTGGAACAATTTACTTTTACAATGGGAACTATAGCAAATCTTTCGAGAACTACTTTGAGAGCTTAAAAATTGATGAACTACGAAAAAATGAGATGGATCTGGCAGTAGATTATAATAATCTTGCCATTATTTATTCTGCTCAAAAGAATAACAAACTAGCCCTCGAATATTTTTTTAAGTCGCTTAGCATTAATCAAAAGCATGGGATTTCAATTTCATATTCAGGAAACCTGATGAATATATCGATTACCTATGGAGATATCGATAGTATTGATCAAGAACTTAGGTATGGTATCATGGCGCTTGACTCAGCAAGGAAGTATGGAGATCAAGAGACTCTATCGCATATCCTATTAAGCCTTGGATATACATATGTTAAATTAAAGGATTTTGACAAAGCAGAAAAATATTATACCGAAGCGGAAGGGATGTTTATCAAGCAAGGGAGTAAATATTACTTAAACTATCTCAACTCCTCGAAAGGTCAACTATTCAAAGAGAAAAATGAAATAGGTAAGGCTATAACTTACTATAAACTCACCCTTAAAAAATCTCGAAAAGATAATATTCTTCCACTTGTTCAAGAAGCAAGCCTTGAATTGAGTAAAATTTACAAATCCCAAAATCAATATAAAGAAGGGTTATCTTACTATGAGATTTACCATAACATATCCGATTCCATCTCAAATGTTGAGAAAACAAAGAAGATCACAGAACTTGAACTTCAGTATAAGTTCGATAAACAAATGGAGGTGAACAGAAGAGAAGAATCGAGTCAAAAAAAATTAATGATCCTACAACGCAACATAATTTTCTTCTCAATATCTGCCTTAATTCTTGCCTTTGTTGTAATAATTCTAATCATAAAAAATTATCGATCTAAACAACAATCATATTTACTTCTCTCGGATAGGAATGCCCAAATTCAGAAACAGAATGAGGCCATATTAAAACAATCTGCCGAGCTTAGAGAGCAGAGAGATCAGATGAAACATCTAAATGCTACAAAGGATAAAATTAATTCCATAATTGCTCATGATCTGAAAAATCCATTCAATGCTATATTAGGATTTACAAAGCTAATCATTGATAGCTGGGATGATTTTGATAGTGAACTCAAAAAACTATATGTCAGTAAAGTAAATGAGTCAGCCATAAAAGCATACCAACTTCTTGAAAACCTCCTTGAGTGGTCTCGTTCACAAACGGGGAAAATCATTGTTAACCCTGAATGCGTTGATATCAAAATGCATATTGACGAAACTATTAGCCATATTATTGGACATGCAAAGTCAAAAGGGATTACTGTCCTAAACATAGTTGAACCATCAGTGTTAATAAGGGTTGATGTAAATATGATAGGTTCAGTCATTAGAAATATTCTATCAAATGCCATCAAATTCACCAACGAGAATGGAATAGTTAAGATAACTAGTGAATATCAAGAAAATGGAGATATCTCAATAATAATTGCAGATAATGGAGTTGGAATGACCCAAGATGTTTTAGCCAACTTATTCATCATTGAAACCCATAGTTCAACCTTTGGGACAAATAATGAAAAAGGCACTGGACTTGGACTGCTTATATGTAAAGAGTTTATTGATAAAAACAACGGAAAAATTGTTGTTGAAAGCAAAGTTGGGGAGGGTTCTAAGTTCACAATAACCTTCCCTAAGTGTTAAAAGTAAAAGGATGCAATCTTAACTATTAATCATATCTACAACTTCTACAAATCAGTAGTTTATATTTATTTTCTTACCTATTCATGCAAACCCAGTGAATTGGTCTATCTGGTACAAAGCCTAAACTTTTCACCAATTTCATTGAGGCATCATTAGAAGGTTCAACATAAGTAAATGGAGTTAATCCTAATGCTCTGATTTTCTGGATAAGATCAATGACAATAGACTTAGCAATTCCTTTTCTTCGATAACCATCTAGCACATGTAACATTCCCATAGCGCTATCGTCATGGGTTAGCGCCCATCCTGCCAATGTATCTCCAATACGATAAGCCGAACCCGGTCCTTGTTCGATCTGCTCCCGAATATATCCAACACTCGAAAATGCTTTATAGTTTGAATTCGAGAAGATATGTTCAGCATCAGAGGATAAAACGGGGGATAAATTCAAATACGTTGATGGGATCTGAACATCTTCTGGTAGATAAAGCCTTTCACAGGACAACACCCATTTGCATGTAAATCTCTTTTTTACCCGATCAAGAATCTGTTCATCAATAGCTGCAAGGTAGCAATCATTACTTCCGGCTTGCTCAATAAACCAATCAAAATCGTCGATGCTTTGACATGATAGATACCACCAATCCTCATCGCTTTGCCCTTGAGCCATAATAGAATTATCAACTCGTAGCATTTTTACAGGATTGTGTTTAGCAAAGAATCCCAGCATACTGATATTGGCAATCTCATCGGCCCTTAATAACTTTTCAATCTCGATCGAAAGCATAATTGCTGTGTTACTTAATCTGATCTAATACAATACCAACCTTATCGGCTATTGGCAAACTCCCCTGAATCCATTTTATATCGATTCCATTTCGCTCCATTCTTCGGAACCAGGTCATCTGTCGTTTCGCAAACTGAGCAATGGCTGTGTTGAGCAGATTGAACATCTCATCCCAGCTGAGTTGACCAAGAATATATTGGGTAAGGTATTTATACTCCAAGCCGTAGTAAATCAAATCGTCGGCTTTAATACCTGAATCGAGCAACGCTTTTACCTCGTCAACCATGCCATCCTTGAGCCGTTGTTTGAGCCTGCATGAGATCCTATTTCTCTCATTATTCCGGCTATACCGAACACCAAAAACTATATTATTAATTTTGGGCAAAGGGGTAGTATCAACATCATTCTTGGCATAGTACTCCTCAATCTCAATTGCTCTTTCTAATCGCTTACGATTAGTTGTATCAGTTTGATTGTGCAGGTTTTTATAGGATGATAGTTGTTTTATCAGTTCGTCATCGCTTTTTTCTTTAAAGCTATTTCGGAGATCAGCGTTATCAGGTACAGCTATTAGCCGGTATTCCTTGATCACCGATTCAATATACAATCCACTTCCGCCACAAAGGATTGACTGCTTACCTCTTGCTTTGATATCACTATACACTCTAAGAAAATCTTTCTGAAACTCATAGACATTATACTTAGTGCCTGCATCAACAATATCAATCAGGTGATAAGGGATCTTGGTATTACCAACTGCGTAATCTCCGTAATCCTTACCTGTTCCAAGATTCATGCCTCGGTACACCTGACGAGAATCACCGCTGACAATCTCCCCATCAATAATTTTAGCGACATGAGAAGCCAATTGGGTTTTACCGCTAGCGGTTGGACCAAGAATCGTAATTAAATCATATTTTGTTGACATATTAGTTCGCTAGTTAGAGAATTAATAATTTAATTGTTATTGGCACTGTAAATGCTAGTGTTTACAAGGTTTAGGTTAACCATGATTTATCGTCATTGCTAGCCTCGCTCTTTGAGGCGAAGCAATCTAATTGATTATATTGAGATTGCTTCGTAAAGTACGCTCGTAACGACGGATTTGATATTGCATGCTCAAAATAACTATAGGTCCTTTCTTCTCTTCTCTTTTTCTATTCGCCACTCACCTTCGCCAAGCCTAACATCGAATTTCAACTTAAATCTATTATTGCAATCCCTTTGGCGTAAAAATAACTATTTTTGTGCAGGCCTTACAAAAAGGAGTAGTTTTATCAGTTCAACACGACATCGTTTATCCATGTATAGCAACGCACAGATAAGAAACAAAAGAGCCACCTTTGAGTTCGAAATTATCGAAAAATTTATTGCTGGAATTGTACTCACCGGCACCGAAATAAAATCGATCCGATTAGGCAAGGCCAATTTTCTCGATGCTTACTGTCACTTTGTTAACGGTGAACTTTGGGTTAAAGGGTTAAATATCGCTGAGTACGACTGGGGAACCTACAATAATCACGATCCTCGTCAAGAACGTAAATTGCTACTTAATAGGAAAGAACTATTTAAACTCTCACGCCAATCGCAGGAGAAAGGGCTTACCATTGTTGCACTCAAACTTTTTATTAACGATCACGGTTACGCCAAACTTGAAATTGCCATTGCCCGAGGCAAGAAAACCCACGATAAGCGAGAAAATCTAAAAGAGAAGGATGCTAAAAGGGAGATCGACAGGTTTATTAAGAGCTAGAATAGTTAATTATACTTCATCCCCTTTTTAACTTTACAGTTTTATCTTTACAGCCAACAGTTGACCCCTTCGAATTTGAATTTTGCAGTTTAGGGTTTAACCAGAACTTCTACAAGCAAGCAAACAACAAATCACCACTGCTCATTTGCATATCAAACAAAAGACGTTAACTTAGCTATATACTAATTAGTTAGTATTTAAGTCGAAGTATTGATGTATACTCAAAGTGTATAAATCTTTCGAATTTATGGAACATGCTATTGTTGTCGCCCTGATAGGTTATATTTTATTACTTCATTTCCAATTTAACAAGAAGAATATACTTATTAAAACCATGGCTGATAGGCTAAGATTGGTTGAAAAGGAGTTTGGTTCCGGACAAGTTTTAGATCAACTTGAGAAATTTCGGCTGCTTCGTGCCGAATCTAACGTAAAACGCGATAAACTCTTCGAAGAATCCGTAATGAAATTCCTATTCGCCAACGAGAAGGATTCAAAGATATTTGTACACTATACCAAGGATGAAGATATTGCCCGAAGAATCTTTGAAGAGGGCTTTTTGTTCGTTGACTCCTTCGAAAAAACTACAGAGCAAATTATAAACGATAGCATTGATTTAACTTATAAGCACAATATCCGAAAATACTACGGAAAGTATATCGTTGTCATCAGCATTTCGAACGAGATTTATAATCATTATGACATTGAGCTAAAACTTTTAAATAAGCAAAATGCACAGGTTGAACATTTTCTTACTGATATTCCATCATACTTTAACGATAATATGGATGAGGTATTTACTCTTTCGAGGCATTTTATTAAAGGTTATGTAAACTACGAAACCGGTGCAATAATTTATAATCCGGAATTCAATCCTACGTATACTGCACATTTAGTGTAAGACTAACCATTTAAATATTTTCACACACCTTAAGTAGAGTGATCACTCGATAAATGATTTTTGCCCCGAAAGATTGAGTGACCCATAATCAAAATTCCTTTCAAGAACTGTCAATATTCTTCTGAAACTTAAGTCATCTTTTGATCGCAACCCGCATTATTTATATTGTTGTTAATCACACATCAGTTAAATCGCGCTTCCTCATTTGTATTTCAGCATAAAAGGTAATATCTTAGATTGTTTTTTATAGCTATGATTCATGATCGTTGAGTTTTGGAAAACACGTAAATTAGATTTTTTTAGTCAGTTATTGTGATTTTACCCTATTCAACTTAGATGAATAAAAAGTTCTGAATTTCATGGAGTATATAGTTGTCATCGTTCTTCTTTGTTATATTGCTTTTCTTCAATATCAGCTAAATAAGAAAAACCATCTCATTGAAACGATGGTTGGGAAATTAACAAAGCTGGAGAAGGAATGGGATAAAGATCATGTATTATACCTTCTCGAAAAGCTCAGACTTCAAAACGCTGAAACCGCCGTTAAGCGCGATAAATTATTCAGCGAATCGGTAATGAAATTCCTATTCGCCAACGAAAAGGATTCAAAGATATTCGTACACTACACCAAGGATGAAAAAATTGCCCGAAAAATTTTTGAAGGGGGCTTTATGTTCGTTGACTCATTCGAAAAAACGGCGGAGCAAATCATTAACGACAGCGTGGATTTAACCTATAAGCATAATATCCGAAAATACTACGGCAAGTATATCATTGTCATCTGTATCGCGAATGATATATACAACCATTACGACGAAGAGTTAAAGCAGATAAGTAAGCAAAACATCCAAGTTGAACAGGTTCTTACGGATATTCCTTCATGCTTTAACGATAATATGGACGAAGTATTCACCCTATCGAAACGTTTTATAAAGGGTTATGTCAATTACGAAACTGGTGAAATTTTAGGCAACACCCATTTCAACCCGAACTATAATTCTGCATCTTTTAAGGATAATCTTAACAGGATTAAAAACAGCTAGATCACAACAGAAATAGGTCTACCTTTTTTTAGGTGATATATATCAATCCTTCCTTTAATCTATCATATTCTTCTTATCTTGTTACCATTCAAAAACATTAGATTATGATTACGAGACGAATTGTTTACCCTCTCCTGCTGCTGGTATTGATATTGCTATTCAACAATTCTTGCGTGCACGACCCAATGGGCATTGATAAGATGGATACTGTTTGCTTTGAAGGAAAAATCAAACCCATAATTCAAACATCATGTGGAATTTCGGGCTGTCATAGTGGAGGTGGCGAGGGAATGTCCCTTACAAACTACTCCGAGATCATGAGTATTGTTAACCCGGGAAATGCGGCTAAAAGCCAATTGTACAAAGTAATAACAGAGGTAAATGGAGGAAATATGATGCCCCCAAACAGGCCTCTCACAAAGGAACAACGCACCCTAATCCTAGTGTGGATTGAGCAAGGCGCAAACGAAACGACATGCCCTTGAGGCGTGACTAATCAAATCAATTTAAATGAATTAACTCAGCAAATCTGTTTACTATGAAAATATTAATCCCCACTGCCATTATCGTACTCCTTTTTTCCTTTTCGAGCTGTTACTACGATAGCAAGGAGTTCCTTTACCCTCAAATTTCTAAGTGCGACACGGCTCATATAACCTACACCTTTTGCGTAAAACCAATTTTAGATAATTGCCTTGGATGTCACAGTAATAGTTCAGCTGGGTCTTATGGTGGAAATATAAAACTTCAGGACTATACTGATGTTAAAACATATGTTGATAATGGGAAACTTATAGAATCAATAAAACAAACAGGTGCGAAGCCGATGCCGAAGAATTCATCAAAACTCCCAAGCGAGGAAATTACAATTATTGAGAAATGGATTTTAAAAGGGGCATTAGATAATTAGCCAATATTAAAAAACACTACTACTACTACTACTACTATGCGTTTAAGAATACTTCTGCTATTTAGTTTGATAATATCATCAGCAACCCTTTACGCTCAGGATATTGATCAATTACTGAATGATGCGAATGGGAACGAAACAGAATATACCACCGCCACCTTTAAGTCAACAAGAATAATCAACGGTCAATCCGTTGAGCGCATGCCCGAGGGGCAACTCGATTTCAGGATATCACACCGATTTGGACAGTTCAATACCGGAGCATATAACCTATGGGGCATGGATCAGGCCAATATTCACTTTGGTCTTGATTATGGAATCACGAATTGGATGATGGTGGGCATAGGACGTGGCACTTACCAAAAAACCTTTGATGGTTCATTAAAATTTACAATCCTTAGGCAGTCGAAAGGGAAGAAACATTCATACATTTCACTTTCATACTTTACAAGCATAGCCATTAACTCTTTAAACAATAAGGATATCGGCTTATCAGATAAAGTCTATTTTTGGGATAGGGCTAGTTTTGTGAGTCAAGTCCTCATTGCCCGAAAATTTAACGAAAGGTTCTCATTCGAGTTGAATCCCACCTACGTTCACCGGAACATGACAGAAACTGAGATGGATCCAAATGATATTTTATCCATTGGAGCCGGTGCTAGATTTAAGCTCACCAAAAGAATCTCCCTGAATGCAGAGTATTACTATGTTCTTCCTCCGATAAATGATTACCGCAGCACTAAAACTTACAATCCTTTAGCCATTGGTTTTGATATTGAAACTGGGGGCCATGTTTTCCAACTCTTGCTTACTAATTCACAAGCGATGATTGAAAAAGGGTTTATTGGAGAAACCGCCAGCAAATGGAATAATGCAGGCATTCATTTAGGATTTAACATTTCAAGAGTTTTTGGCTTGAAGCGAGCTAATTAGCGTTTTGTTTGTTTTCTATAAAAACCACAAAATTAAACAGGAATGAGAACCAAAATTTTATTACTTACTCTGGTAGCATTAACTCAACTGGCTTATGCACAAAAGTATATTGCAAAAACCGGACATATCGGGTTTTACTCCTATACACCAATGGAGGTTATCGAAGCACATAACCGTCAGGTTGTTAGTATCCTCGACGCCTCAACTGGCGATATCCTCATTAGCCTTCTGAATAAATCATTTGAGTTTAAAGTAACTCTTATGCAGGAGCACTTCAATGAAAATTATATGGAAACCACCAAGTTTCCAAAATCAACCTTTAAAGGTAAAATAACCAACCTCGATAAAATTGACTTTAAAAAGGATGGCTCTTATCCCGCAGAGGTTACGGGCGACTTAACCCTCCACGGAGTAACAAAAAATACGACCTACACAGGAACTATTGAGATTATAGGAGGAATAATCACCGCAAAAACAAAGTTCAAAGTTGTTCCTAAAGATTTTGGCATTCAAATTCCTCAACTTGTTGAGAATAAGTTCGCCAAGGAAATGGATATAACTGTTGATATCCCTTTTGTCATGAATTAACGTCAACTATTAGTTGACTGTTGACCTTGGTTAATGCGAATAATTCATTTAAAGAAAATCATCTAACTACCCGATTACATGAAGAAAATAATTTGGCTTGCACTAGCAATAATCATAATTGGTCTGATAGTAGGAACTTTCACCTTTTTATACGTTTTCCGAAAAGCCGATGTAAGCGTAGCTTCCAAAAAGGCTGATGTTGAAATTCAAGCCACCGAACTACTAAAAAGATTCACCGACAACGAGACATCGGCAAATGCTGCATTCCTCGACAAGGTGATTGCTGTTAGCGGTTTAATTGATAAGGTAACAGAGGATAGCACAAGCGTATCTGTTTGCCTCAAGAATCCGGAGGATGCTTCAGGAATAATCTGCGGGTTCGACAAAACGGCTATTGATAAATCCAACCTTAAACCTGGGGAAACAATACGCATTAAGGGTATTTGCACAGGCTACCTTATGGATGTAGTGCTCAATAAATGCTCATTGGAGAAATAGGTTCAATATTATTCCTATGAAAGGGTATAGCTTGGTTATACCCTTTTGTGTTTATTGCGATAACATATTATCTTCATTTTTTATATCTGACCATTAAACAATTGACCTTAATATTCATCTAACACTTTAAGTTAAATCAAATATTTAGATAGAAAATTCAAAATCTATCTATATAATACGTTAAATCTAAAATGATTACTATGAATGTAAAAAGGTTACTTTTCTTTTCTGCTGCATGTTTTATTATTTCAACTAGCAGCTATGCTCAAGAGGTTCTACAATTCCGTGGAGCAGATCGAAGCGGGACTTACAAGGAATCAAATCTACTTAAAAGTTGGCCAATTACAGGACCAAACCTTCTATGGGAATGTGAGGGAATTGGTAATGGTTATGGCTCACCAGCGATAACATCGAAAAACATCTTTATTGAAGGTGAGATTGATACCCTAAACTACCTATTCGCTCTCGACTTATCGGGAAAGATTCTATGGAAAACCAAAATTGGCAAGGAGTGGGTAATCAATTACCCTGGGGTTCGCACTACTCCCACCGTTGTGAATGACCTAATCTACATTTCCACTGGTTGGGGAAAGGTTGCATGTGTTGAGGCCAATTCAGGTAAGGAGAAATGGTCGGTTGATATGATTAAAGATTTCCATGCAAAACAAATAACTTTTGGACTTTCCGAATCGGTTCTTGTTGAGGATAATAAAGTGTATATTTCACCTGGTGGTGGTGATACCAGCGTTGTTGCCCTGGATCGTTTTAGCGGTAAAACGCTTTGGATTTGCAAAGCATTGGGAGAAAAGACAGCTTACGTTTCTCCGCTACTCATTAAATTACCTCAAAGAAATATAATAGTTACTTTTTCGGCTCACGCTTTACTTGGAATCGACTCAAAGGACGGGAAACTTCTTTGGTCGCATAAGCAAGATTCCGAAGGTGATGTGCATTGTAACACACCATACTACGAAAATGGCTATATCTACTACATCTCTGGCGATGGCAATGGCTCAGTTAAGCTAAAACTCACCGATGATGGCACATCCATAACTGAGGTTTGGCGCAATAAAAAATGCGATAACACCTTTGGTGGATTAATCAAGGTAAACGATTATATCTATACATCGGGTTATGAGAAGAGACTTTTCTATGCTTTTAATGTAAATACTGGGGTAATAACTGATTCGGTTAAGTTCGATAGGGGCTCAATCGTATCAGCCGATAACCTACTTTACCTTTATAACGAACGCGGACAGGTTGGTTTATTCAACCCAAATGGGCCAAAACTTGAGCAGATAAGTTCATTTAAACTTACTCAAGGTACAAAAGCGCACTACTCGCACCCCGTTATTCTGAATGGGATTATGTATATTCGACATGGGAAATCGCTTATGGCTTTCGACATTAAGAATAAATAGTTCAAACTCTAATCTTATAATTATGAAAAAAATATTCATTTTGGTTGGAGTTCTATTATTAGCTGCTTCAACAACAAAATCTCAGGAATTGAATCTTGATCAAGTATTGAATAACTACTACAAGGCATCAGGTTTTGACAAGCTTCAAAATGTCAAATCTGTAATAATGACCGGGACAATAACTACCTGGGTAGTAATGCCTACCAAAATATACAAAGTTAGACCAAACAAATACCGAATGGAGAGGGATGTTAACGACATCACTGGGCTAACCGTTTTCGATGGCCAAACCGCTTGGACAACCGCACCTTGGTCAAAAAACCCAAACCCACAAGTTGTAGTAGAACCAAATTTAAGCGATTTAAAAATTCAAGTCGATTTTGATGGCCTGCTTTACAATTGGAAAGAGAAAGGACATAAGATTGAACTTGTTGGGCCAGAAAAACTAGGCGACTCTGATGTTTACAGAATCAAAGTAATACGAAATGATAACTTTGTTGAGTTCTATTTAATCGATAGCAAAAGTTTCCTTATTCTGAAGAAGTTAGGCACTCGAAATTTTAAAAGCAAAGATTATAAAATTGATATTACCTTCAGCGACTATCGAAACATTGATGGTATCATGTTTCCTTTTGATATTATGAATAA